>CAVFCJ010000019.1:0-22039 GCA_963620965.1 bacterium | reverse complement strand
CTACTGTACCATTATAACAGCAATCGTTCAAACAATCAATACAAAAAATCGCATTGTCGAATTTTAATAAAAGGCACGACCGACCGCGCGTTATTCACATTTATATTCGCATCGTTCTAAAATCATTTTTTCGACGTTTTTCGCAAAGAAAAAGCAACCGTCAAAATACGGTTGCTTTTGCAATTTACACGTTTAGATGTGCAAAACGATACGTTAAACTCGTTATTTGTTCATAACTTCGAGGCATTGCGCAAAGAATTTGGTTGCGGTTTCCATTGCGTCGATACTCACGCGCTCGTTGATTGCGTGAATGCGTTTTTGGTCGTCTAAAGTCATTAAAAACGGCGTGAAACGATAGACATTGTCGCATACATCACCGTAGTAGCGGCTGTCGCTGTTTGCGATAAACATATACGGTGCAGTGACCATCGTCGGAAAAATTTGCTTGATTGCGACGTTCAAATCGTGCCACGGTTTTACATCGATGGGCGAAACCGCAGTCGCTTCCGTACCCTTGCCGTGTCTTTCGACCTTGACGTTTTTGCCGAGAAGTTTTTGGGTGTATTCGAGCACTTCGTCGCTCGTAACGCCTGTGATGATTCTAGTGTTGATATTCGCCGTAACCTTGGGCGGAATGACGTTTTCTGCGTCGCTTCCGTGCAACATCGTTTGTGCAAAAGTCGTCGAAATAAGCGAGTTTGTGAGCGGTATTTTTTTGAACACGAATTTGAGCAACGGACTCAAAATATCCCTATTGACAAGTATAAATCTAAGCGGAAATTTGACATGCGGAGCGAGGAGTTTGAACGTTTGCTTGGTAGCAGGCGTCCATTTGCTCGGCATCGGGTGCTTGTCGAGTTTGACAAGTGCCTTGCCCATAATTGCCGCAGCCGACGGTTTCGAGGGATTGGAAGCGTGACCGCCCGCCTTTTCGACAGTCAAAGTCATATTCATATTGCCCTTTTCGCAAGTTGCGATAAGTCCGAACAACTTGTCCTCGCCTATCATCTTGCCGTCGATAATCGTGCCGCCCTCGTCGACTATGTATTCGAGGCGGATATTCTGTTTTTTGAACCAGTCGCAAATATGCGCTGCGCCTTCTTCCGTCCACGCTTCCTCGTCGTGTCCGAAGCAAAAATACACGTCGCGCTCGGGTTGCCAGCCTTCCGACAACAGTTTCTCGGCGGCTTCCAAAAGGGAAATCATCGTACCTTTCATATCCTGCGTTCCGCGCCCCCAGATGAACCCGTCGTCTATCGTTCCGCCGAACGGCTCGTAATCCCAGCCCTCTTTTGGTGCTGGAACGACATCTTGGTGCGCCAAAAACGCACCCGGAAGCAACGTCGAATCTTTGCCCGTAAACTTGAATACGAGGCTGTAATTGTTTATAACGGTCTTTTGCGCCGCCTTATGCACGAGCGGATACGTCTTTTCGAGCCATGCGTGATAGTCCAAAAACGGCTTGTCTATGCCCTCAAATTCTCCGACCATCGACACTGTCGGAATTTGAACGGCTTCGGAAAGGTGCTTTGCGATAAGGTTCTTGTCGAAATCTCTCGCCTTATACTCGCCCGCGTCTATTTCTTTGGGCTTGCACAAGAGCGTGCGAATTATCATCGTTGTCAAAAGCATAACAATTTACCTCTTAATCTTGATGTGAATATTATAATATCGATTCCTCACATTTGCAAGGCTTATCTGCCGATTTACGCTACAATTGTTGCAAACTTTGTCATCTTTATCGTTTCGCGACGTCGACAATAAACAACTCACAAACCGACGAGTATAAAACACACCATCTTTATATGCCGCTTGCTCCTTTGCATATTTCTGACAGAAGGCATAATTTTCCCTCTTGCTTTTATTTTTACGGATGTTGCGCTTAAAAGTATAATTCACCCTTTACACGAAAAAGCGGTTGCCTCTCGGTAACCGCTTCTGTCTGTTTTTTGTTTACATCTTCCCTAATTTCAGTGGTATTTTTGAGTTATCGATGACATTTTGAAAACAAAAAAAACAGTCACTCTGTTGCAAGAATGACTGCTTTTATGGAAATTTAACCTAAAAAAGTGGTTTTTAGCCGTTTAAGGACTTATTTTGTCGCCCTCGGATTACGGATATTAGCCTGTGCTGCTGCAAGTCGTGCGATAGGTACGCGGAAGGGCGAGCAAGACACATAGTCAAGTCCGATTTCGTGGCAGAATTCGATGGAAGAAGGATCTCCGCCGTGTTCGCCGCAGATTCCGCAATGCAAATGATCGTTTGCACCTCTACCGAGCGTGACTGCCATCTTCATAAGTTTGCCGACGCCAACCGTGTCAAGACGTGCAAACGGATCGGATTCGTAAATCTTGGCTTGATAGTAACTGGGCAAGAACTTACCTGCGTCGTCACGGCTGAAGCCGAACGTCATTTGAGTGAGGTCATTGGTGCCGAAGCAGAAGAAGTCTGCCTCAGTTGCGATTTCGTCTGCTGTGAGAGCCGCTCTGGGGATCTCGATCATCGTGCCGACTTCGTATTTGAGGTTAATGCCACTTTCCTTGATGACTGCGTCTGCGGTTTCGACAACCGTCTTTTTGCAGAACTTCAACTCTTTGACTTCGCCGACGAGCGGGATCATGATTTCAGGCATAACATTCCAATCGGGATGACGTTTTTGGACGTTGATAGCCGCTTTGATGACCGCTTTGGTTTGCATAACGGCGATTTCGGGATAAGTGACTGCCAAACGGCAACCTCTGTGACCCATCATCGGGTTGAACTCGTGCAAACTGTCGCAAAGGATCTTGATTTCGGAAACGGATTTGCCTTTTGCTTTTGCAAGCAATTCGATGTCTTTCTCTTCGGTGGGAACGAACTCGTGAAGCGGCGGATCCAAGAAACGAATGGTGACAGGCATACCTTTGAGGGCTTCCATAAGGCCTTCGAAGTCTGCTTGTTGCATAGGCTCGATTGCATCGAGTGCTTTGACACGCTCTTCGACGGTTTCGGAGCAAATCATTTCACGGAATTTGTCGATTCTGCCCGGACCGAAGAACATATGTTCTGTACGAACAAGACCGATACCTTGTGCGCCGAGTTCAGCCGCTCTTTGTGCGTCTGCGGGGGTATCCGCATTGGTGCGAACGCCGAGTGCTTTATATTTGTCGGCGAGTTTCATAATTCTTCCGAAGTAGCCGCTGTTGGGGTCTGCGGGAACGGTCTTGATAATCGTATCGTAGATGTTGCCCGTAGAGCCGTCAAGGGAAAGACCGTCGCCTTCGCGGAACGTCTTGCCTGCGAGTTCGAAGTATTTCTCTTCTTCGTGCATCTTGATGTCGCCGCAACCGGATACGCAGCAAGTACCCATGCCGCGAGCAACAACCGCCGCGTGAGAGGTTTGACCGCCGCGAACGGTGAGGATGCCTTGCGCATATTTCATACCTTCGATGTCTTCGGGTGAAGTTTCGAGTCTGACGAGGACGACCTTCTTGCCTGCCTTGCCTTCTTTCACTGCGTCCTCGGCTGTGAAGACGATAGTGCCTGCCGCTGCGCCAGGAGATGCCGCGATGCCCTTTCCGACAACGTTTGCCTTGTCCGCTTCTTTGAGTGCTTTTGCGTCGAATTGCGGGTGGAGCAACATATCGAGAGTCTTTGCGTCGATTTGTAAAAGTGCTTCTTGTTCGGTGATCATACCCTCGTCGATGAGGTCGCAAGCAATGCGGATTGCCGCCGCTGCGGTACGCTTACCGTTTCTGGTTTGAAGCATATAGAGTTTCTTTTGCTGAATGGTGAATTCCATATCCTGCATATCTCTGTAGTGGTTTTCCAAAATCTTGCAGACTTCTTGGAATTGTGCGTAGACTTCGGGAAGAACTTCTGCCATTTGAGAGATAGGCATCGGGGTGCGGACACCTGCGACGACGTCTTCGCCTTGTGCGTTCATAAGGAATTCGCCCATAAGACCGGGTTCGCCTGTTGCGGGGTTACGCGTGAATGCGACACCGGTGCCGCAATCGTCGCCCATATTGCCGAACGCCATCATTTGCACGTTGACTGCGGTACCCCAGCTGTACGGGATGTCGTGGTCCATACGATAGATGTTTGCGCGCGGGTTGTCCCAAGAACGGAAGACCGCTTTGATAGCCTCGAAGAGTTGTTCCTTCGGGTCTGACGGGAAGGGTTTGCCGATCTTTGCTTGATACTCTGCTTTGAATTTGCCTGCGAGTTCTTTGAGGTCGTCTGCGGTGAGCTCTACGTCATAGGTGACACCTTTTCTTTCTTTGAGTTCGTCGATGAGAGCCTCAAAATATTTCTTGCCGACTTCCATAACGACGTCGGAGAACATTTGGATGAAACGTCTGTAGCAGTCCCAAGCCCATCTGGGGTTGCCTGATTTCTTTGCCAATACTTCCACAACGTCGTCGTTGAGACCGAGGTTGAGGATTGTGTCCATCATACCGGGCATAGACGCTCTTGCGCCCGAGCGAACGGAAACGAGAAGGGGATTTTCTTTATCGCCGAATTTCATACCCGCTTGTTTTTCGAGTTTGGCGATGTTTTCCATGATTTCCGCTTTGATGTCGTCGTTGATTTGCTTGCCGTCCTCATAGTATTGAGTGCATGCTTCCGTCGTGATGGTGAAACCGTAAGGAACAGGAAGACCGATATTTGTCATTTCTGCCAGGTTTGCGCCTTTGCCGCCGAGAAGTTCACGCATTTTTGCATTGCCTTCGGCAAACTGATAAACGTATTTTTTGCCCATTTAGAATTCCTCCTAAAAGATTTCTTAATATAGTCATAAAGTATAATAACAAAATTTTTTTGCGTATGCAAGAAAAAACGCAACATAATTAAACAAATCTCTTATTTATTCGATTCGACAGAATTTTTTAAGAATTTTGTTTCGAATCGGCAAAATGACTTGCGCCCGCCGTTTTTTTTTGCTAAACTCTGTTTGTTAATTTTTTTAGAGGTGCAATATTTATGGACGCTGACCCTCGAAGTAGTCAACATCTCAGCTGAATACGCACACGTTTTAGGTTATCCTGCGTGGCGCGTATCGATATGCCCATGGGAGGATAAAATGATCCAGGTCTACAAAAAAGTCAACAAATCCGTCATCGAAGTCGACCCCGAACTCATCGTCGAGGGCTATGACTTTACCGAGCAATGGATTCATATGTCAAACCCCACCGACAAGGAAATCGAGTTGGTGTGTTCCTCGTGTCGGATTCCAGAAGACTACGTCAAAGCGGCGTTGGACTCGGAAGAGCGCGCTCACTGCGAAAAAGAGGACGGCATACTTATGGCAGTCACCGACATTCCTATCACCGAAGAGGACGACGACCGCTACACCTACGCCACCCTGCCTTTCGGCTGCATCTCGACGGAAAGCACGATTGTGACCGTCTGTTTGAACGAAACGTCCATCATCAACGACCTTATGGCAGGACGTTACGTCAAGGACTTCAACATCCACAAACGCACTCGTTTCGTGCTTCAACTGCAATACGTCATAGCGAAAAAGTATTTGCAATACCTCAAACAAATCGACAGAGCAAGCCAACGCGTTCAGGCGGAACTGGAAAAGGCGATGAAAAACGAGGGGCTTATCGAAATGCTTTCGCTTGAAAAGTCGCTCGTGTACTTCTCCACTTCTCTTCGCGCCAACACCGCCGTTCTCGACAAATTCCCGCGCCTTGTGAAATTCTTTGAGGAAGACGACGATTTGTGGGACGATGTTCTGATCGAAAACAGACAGGCAATCGAGATGTCAAACATCTACCGCGACATTTTGAGCGGAACGATGGACACCTATGCGTCAATAATCTCCAACAACCTCAACGTCGTTATGAAGACGCTCACCGTTCTCACGCTTTTGGTTGACACCCCTGCAATGATAGCGGCGCTTTGGGGTATGAACACAGGGGTTCCTTTCGAGGGCAAACTGTGGGGATTTTGGGTTGTCGTGGGCATAAACGTGCTTATCTGCATTGCGCTCATCGTAGTGTTTATCAAGAAAAAGATGCTCAAATGATTTTGATAAGCAAACCGAGAAATTCGTTTGGTTAGATAGCCGAAAATCACAATTAGATACTTGAAAAACAAAAATTCTACAGCATATTAAAAACGGAAGCAAATCGCTTCCGTTTTTCGTTGCTTATTATTTGAAAATCAATCAAAACCGATATTCTATCAGCCTTGAATGAGGGATTTCATAACTTTTGCCATGCATTGAATGACGATCTTCTTTTCTGCTGGCACGTCCTTGTACTTGTTGTACGTCGAAAGCAACAGCGTTGCGATGTTCATCTTCATTTGCTTGGACATATTTTGAGAAAGCATATAGTCCACGAGGTTTGGAAGTTTGACGAGCTTTGCAGGTTTGACAATTTCGTCGTCATCCTCGCTCGGACCGTCCACAACGTAAACGACTTCTTCGTTTTGTTCCTCGGTTGTAGGTTCGTTTTCTTGCTCGCTCTCTTCGCTTTCTTCCGTTTCTTCGCTCTCGTCGGAATCCTCGACTTCTTCGAGGGGTTCTTCGGCGGTTTCTTGCGCCTTGGGCTCCTCGACGGCTTCTTCGAGAATCGGCGCGGCATTTTCGGCTTCTTTCCCGACTTCTTCTACGCTCTCCTGCGGCTCTTGTGCGGATTGAACGGGCTCGTCATCGTCGACAGGCTCTGCGACAAGGTCGTCGCCCTGTTCCTGTTTCAAAATATAGGCGATTGCCTCATACTCTTTGGGAAGCGCATCGTCGTCCTCGCCGACGGATTGAGCGGCGGTGTTGTCGTCATCGTCGTCGATGAGTTCGCTTTCAAAAAAGATTTTGTCATCCGGCTCTTGTGCCTGCTCTACGGTCGGAACTTGTTGTTTTTCAAGTTCTTGCTTTTGCAAGCGCAATTCTTCTTCGCGGCGTTCTGCTTCGAGTTTTTTCTTCTTTCCAAACATCTTTACAATCCTCGCAATGTTTTTTATTTTGCGTCGGCTCCCCGACTATATTTTTGTTTTTATTTTTCTTGTTTTTCTTTTTGCAAATCGCGCATGACTTTTCCAAGACAAGATACGACGATTTTTCGGTCTTCTTTGCTGTCCTTAAACTTATTGTATGTGCCTATAAGCATAGTGGCAATTTGGATTTTCATTTGCTTGGGCATATTTTTTGACAGCATATAATCAACGAGATTGGGAAGTTTGACGAGTTTTGCGGGCTTTGCGTTTTCTTCCTCGTCCTCTTCGTCTACGACGTACACCACTTCGGGTTCTTCATCCTCTTTCGCCTCTTCGACTTCTTCGGATTCAACTTCTTCGGATTCGTCCGCTTCTTCGGATTCGTCCGCTTCTTCGGATTCGTCCGCTTCTTCATCGTCGGTTTCTGCAGATTCTGCCTCGTCCGATTCCGCATTGTCTTCTGCTTCCTCGTCATTCGCCTCTTCAACCGATTCTTCGGCAGATTCCTCGACGTTTTCCTGTTCGTCTGCAATTTCTTCTTCGATGTTTTCCTGTTCGTCTGCGATTTCTTCTTCGACGGCTTGTTGCTCGTCGCTCTCTTCTATTTCTTCCTCTTGAGCGTCGGTGTCTTCCGATTCGGTATATTCTACGTTTTCTTCGTTTTCTACGCTCTCTTCCCCGTCGGAGTTTTGCGTTTCGTCAACAGTTTCGGTTTGTTCGTTTTCCTGCTCCTCTACGCTTTGTTCCGCCACGCTCTCTTGAGCATCGTCGACAAGCGTTTCGTCCGCACTCTCGATTTCGATTTCGGTTTCATCGGATTCCTCTTGCGCTTTTTCCTCGAGTTCCTCTTCCTTCTCTTGCAAGAGTTCGTCGATATTCTCCTGCTCTTCGATTTGTTCGTCGGAGCCATCTATTGCGGCTTCGGTTTCTTTGGATTCCTCGTTTGCGGGTTCTTCGAGTTGTTCCTCTTGCTCCTGCAAGAGTTCGTCTATGTGGCGTTGCTCGTCGTCGGATTCGGCGTCGCCGTCCTGAGCGTTTTCTTCTTGCGCTTCATCTTGTGCGGAAACGATCTCGTCGATATTCTCTTGTTCGTCCTCGTCTTCGAGTTCACTTTGCTCTTGCATCTTCTGCTCGATAAGCGCTTCGATAGGCGTTTGCTCGTCGTCTTCTTCCACGACTTTTGCCGTGTTGCGAGCGATGATTTCTTCAACAAGGGAATTGAGTTCCTGAAGCGGCGAAGAATCGGTTGCGAAATTGCTGTCTATCTGCAAATTGACTTTTGCGTCCAAGTCCTCTTGCATGGCCTCGAAGGTCTCGAAGCATCTTTGATTTTGTTTACGCGCGAGAATGACAAGCACGAGACACATCACGCCGATGAGCGCAAGCGCGGCAAGATGAACTACACCCATTTTTGCTGCAGGCAAAACGCCGTAGCCCCAGAATGCAAAAAACGCAAGCAACACGAGGGATACGCCGATAAACACGCCCGAGCGAACGTCCTTGTTCTTTTTGACGAATTTGTCATACACCGCACTGTCGCTGACGATGTCGCTGGGATAGCCGAAACGCACGCCGAGATATTGCACCCAAGCGTCACGCAAAGGTTGCGGCGTGTTTTTGGAAAAACAATGCGCTGTAAAATCGCTCACGTTGTCGTCGTCGACGGCGTCCACGTTTGAAAGATACTTTCTGATTTTTCTTGCCGAAACGAAAAGTTTGCGAGCGCGAGAACCGAGCAAGGTAAACGCAATGACGATTCCCAAGCCGAAAATCACCGCCAAAACGACGATGAAAAACAAATTCGTATCGACTGCGGGGAGTTTTTGCGACACGTCCGCAAGCCATTGAAACGCCTTTTCAAAAAAGTCCACGAATCCTCCGCGTCCTCCGCGCACGCAGCAAGGTGCGCCCGTAAGTTTCAAATATCTATATAATTATACATAGTGCGTAAAGAAAAATCAAGGATTATTTCAAACAAATGCACAATTTTTTGTTTGAAGCAACCCTCGATTCGCCAAGTGGTTGTTTTTGCGTTTTGATTCTATGCCGCTTGCGTTTTGCGGTTTTACAGTTTTACGGCCTTTCCGGTTGCGAACGAATACAACGCTATTTCGTCGACTTTTGCATTAATCGCGCTTTCAACCGCCGATTTATATAGATAAAGTTGCTTTTTGTACTTTTCGAGCGTTTTTTCGTCTTTCAGCGAGGATGTCTTGAAATCGACTATAATCTTCTTTTCGTCGTCGATAAACAAGTCTATCACGCCTTGCACGAGCACTCTGTCGTCCGACGTAAAATCGTCGCTGACCTCGCTCGCCTTTTTGTACATCATAAAGGATTGCTCTCTATGGCACTTCCCTTTCTTTTCCGCTTCGAGCGCAATTTTCATAATGTCGCTTTCAAGGCACCTTGCGATGTCTTGCGGATTGACACTCTCTCTTTCCTCTTCGGTGAGGATATTGCGGTTTACAAGTTCGTTCATCTGCTTTTCGACTTCTTCCGCTCCCCTTGCCGAATAGTCGATATACTGCATAACTTTGTGATACGCAGTGCCTCGTTTTGCCGCCTCTCCGAACACCTCTACCGCATCGTCGTCCTTGCTGTCGAGAGCGGAAACACTGTACTTCATCGCAAGCGACGTGGCTTGCTTATGCGGATAAACGAACTCTTGCGCCTTTAATGCCGCGTTTACGATATCCTCGTCGGGAACGAGTTGGAACGTGTCGGGTTGCGCCTTTTCAACGTCGTCATCGTCCGCATAATGACGGAAAGGCATACACTTCACCGTACCGTCGAAAACCGCCGAAGATATAAAATCCAAATCGCACCCCGCACCGCCTATTTTTGCCGTAACGCCGAAGCCCGCGCTCTTGGATTCGCTCACGGTGGCGGTGACGTACATCAATTGTTTCGCGCGCGTGAGAGCGACGTAAAACAGCCTTATTTCCTCTTTGAGTTGGTTGTCCTTTATGCACTTTGCAACCGCGATTTTGGACAGCGTTACGGAATTTTTGGTCTTTTGATCGAAGTCGAAAGCGTTCATTCCCACAAGTCCCTTGTTGTTTCCCTTGTCGCCGCCGAGACCTTTGCCTGTGAGGATGAGGTCGCCCGAGCCTGCCTCGTAATTGAATCCGAATGCCGTATCCGCAACGAAAACGACGGGATTTTCAAGCCCTTTGTAGCCGTGGAATGTGGAAACAACCACCCTGTCGCCACCTGTTGCGCCTCTCTCGCCACCGTCTCCCTCGCAATAATTCTGCAAGAATTTGCCGAGCGAGTCTTCCTCATCGGGGCTTTCTACAAACGCTTTGAGTCCATATGCGTCGCCCTCGCCCGACCGCATAAGATACGCGTCGTAGCAATAGTCGCCCACGATAGTGCGCATGAGTTCTTTCACGCTCTGATAACTCGCTTTGAGTCTGTACGCCTCGATTGTGTAAAGAGTTGCTTTCGCCTTTGCTTTGAGTGAGCGATACAAGTCGTCATCCGCCGCATACGTATCGTCGTTTGCAATCGTCAAAAACTTGTCGTACAGTGAGTCCCCCTCAACCGATGCGACATGCGCCAACTCGCTCTCGTCGTAGCCACCGAAAAAAGACAGCAGATACCCTGCGAGCGGCACGTCTTGGCGCGGATTGTCCAAAACTCGCAAAAACGCAATCAGTTCTCTTTCGGGAAGTGACGCAGATTTGCCGAACGCGCCCTCGTTTACGGGTATTCCGCGCGATTTGAGAATTTGCACGATTTCCTTTGCGCCCGTCGAGCGCAAGCGGAAAAGCACGGCTATGTCGCCGTATCCGATATACTTTCCGTCGCCTTTGGCTTTGCCGACGAGTTTTTTGATTTCGCTTGCAATGAAGTTGCCTTCGTGCGCACTTCCGCCCTCACCGTCGTCGCAGCACGCTTTTTCTATGTCGTAAAGTCCCGTCGAAATCTGCACTTCTTCCTTTTGTTTTACGAACAAATGCACTTGAACGTATCCTTCGGGATTTACGCCTTCGAGGCGCACCGGCGGCACGTCTTTAAGTTCGAATCTTGCGTCCTTTTTGTAGTTTACGTCCGCGCTGTCTTCCGTCATCGCACTGTCGAAAACGCCGTTGACAAAATCGAGTATGCCGTATGCACTTCTGAAATTGCGATTGAAAAATATGTTCGTACCCTCTTTCGCGCTCGTTTCGTAAGCGTTTTGTCTGGATATGAAAATTGCGGGATCGGCAAGACGGAAACCATATATACTCTGCTTTACGTCGCCCACCATAAAGCACTCGCCTTTGACGAGTTTGCGTATAATCGCCTCTTGCGTAGGATTTACGTCCTGATACTCGTCGACGAACACCGCGTCGAAATCCTCGCCCGTCGCGCCGCCGCCGTTTAGCAAATCGAGAGCCTTATGTTGCAAATCCTCAAACGACAAAACATTGTCCTCTTTTTTGAGGTTGTCGAGAACTTTTGCAAAATTCTTTGCGACTTCGAGCAACTTTTTGACGTACTTCGCGTTCTGCTCGTGCGCTTGTCTTAAAGCGTCGCCTCTTTGGGCAATCTCTTTCATTTCGTCTATGACGTCGCTCAACTGTTTGAGGTAGTCCTTTGCATATGACGTGACGAGTTTTTCCTCCTCGCTCGCTTTGGAACTTATCGCCGCGCGCAATTTTTCGTACTTGGTTGCCAGAGCGCACATATCGAGCAGTTTGTTTTCTCCTTCGATTTCGTCGCAGAACGCCGTCGCTACCGCAAGGCTTTGAACGTACTTCGAGGTCGGCGCAATCGTTTCGAGCCGCACCTTTACTTGCGAAAGCGCGTCGTTTGCCTTTGTGAAAAAGGATTTATAGTAGTTTTGCAATATCTCGAAAAATTTGCTTTTGTCGTAGGAATCGTAACATTCCGCAACACACCTTTCAAATTCGTCCTTATCGGGCTGTATTTCGATGAGGTTGTAAAACCTTATAAGGTTGCTTTTTAGGTTTTCCTCTTTTCTCGATTGCGAAAAGATGTCGGCGAGCTCGCAAAACGTTTCGTCGCCGTCTGCGGTATACTTTGCGATAACTTCGTCGAGGGCCTTGTTCATATACGAAGCGTGCCTCGTTTCGTCAAGCACCTCGAACGTCGGGGATATGCCGAGTTTGTCAAAGTTTTCTCTTATCAGCGACTGACAAAATGCGTGTATGGTGCAGATATGGCAAAACGGCAATTCGTCGATTTCCTGCCTGAATCTGTCGCGCTTTTCGCCGCTCGACGAGCAAGCGGCCTTGAAAAGTTCTTGATGTAGCCTTTCTTTCAATTCGTCTGCGGCGGCGTTGTTGTATACGAGAACGAGCAGCTTTTTCAAAGATGCGCCCTCGGACAGCATAACGATTATGCGCTTGACCATAGTGGACGTTTTTCCCGAACCGGCGGAAGCGGAAACAAGAATCCGCCCCTTTTCGAGCACGGCTTTTTTCTGGTCGTCGGTGAGAAGAATATTGCCTTTTTCGTCGCGCAGAATTTCAAGCCTTTCTTCTGCGTTTTTGCTGAATGTCACAACGGTATTTTCACTCATTTTTCTCACCTTCCGTATCGAAACTTTCAAGCCCTTTCACTTTGGGCATTTTCCTTTCGTTTGCGCCTTTGTATGCGCATATAGCGGCAAAGTCGCACTTCTTGCACTTGTCTTTGAGGGGCGAGGGTTTTATATATCCGTCCGCAATCTTGCTTGCGCCCTCGCCCGCAATCGCCACGGCGTAATCACCCAGTTTGTCGAATCCCTCTTTGGATAGGTGAATTTCGGGGTTGAGATTCTCTCCTTTTCTGTCCGTTTTGAAGGGCACGATAGCACAATCGGGGTTTGAAGTCGTCATTTCGTCGATTAAACCCAGCGTTTCGCGGCTGTCGCATGCTTGCCCCTTGTATTTGTAGCGATTGCCGCTCTCGTCTGTAAAACTCGAAAACACGGGGAAATAAAACACACCACACGGCATTGCGTCAAGGCTTTGTTCCACCGCTCGCATATAGACATAAAGTTGGATTTTTTGTCCGCAATACAACTCCTTGAGTGTCAAATCCGCGCTCTTGTAGGTCTTGTAATCGATGATGATGAACTTGTCGTCCAGTTTGTCCACTCTGTCGATAGTGCCTTTAAGTTCCACCTTCTTTCCACCGAATTCGAGGGACATCGGCTCTATCTTTCCTTCACCTATTTTCGCTTCGAGCAAAAACGGTCGGAACGCCGAGCGTTTTTGCACCTTGAACAAGTCCTTGCAAAGCGTCGCACCTTCCTCTTTTAGGCGAGCGAGGATTCTGCCCGTGTCCGCCTTTTCGAGAAGCACTTCAAAATTGTTTTCCTTTATCGCGCGATCGAAATACTCGTACGCTTTTTGTCTTGCCTCGTCCTCGTCTTTTATGATGCCGTCGCGCACGTCGCCGAAAAACTTTTCAAGCACGAAGTGCAAAATCGTTCCGTTTTCCGTCCCCTCGAACGTGCCGTCTTTGCGCTTGCGCAAGGACAATATGTAATTGAAATAATGTGCGTACGGACAGCCGAAAAAGGTTTCCAGTCTGCTAACGCTCGTGCGCCCCGCAAAATAGGATTTTTCGGGCAATTTGATTTTCACGGGGAATGCGAACGACTTGTTTATACGTTTTTGTTCGTCATCGCTCAAAAGCGAAAACGCCGAGCCGTATACTCCTATATCGTTTGCGTCGCAACGTCCGCTCACGCCGTTTTTAAGCACCTCGTTGAAACGTCCCCTCTTCGTGGACAGCGCGAGCGCTGCTTTTTGCAAATCTTTTCCGTCGAGAGTGGTGTAATGCTCGAAATCTATTCTCTCAATTTCAAGCGGTTTGCCGTTTTCGGCAAGCATATTTTGAAGTTCGAACACGACGGTAGAGGGTCTTAATGCACCACCGTCGCCGCTGTCGGGATAACTCACTACGAGTCTGCCCTGCGGTTTTTTCATAAGGTCGCAAACGGCATACATACCATCGAGTGCCTTTTGTCTTTCGCAAGGCGTAATCTCGACGCCGAGCGCAGAGAGCGTTTGCTCGTCCTTGTCGGTAAGCACCACACCGCCACCGCTCTGCGAGGGAAGTTTTCCGCTGTTTGCACCAAGAACGTACACGTCGCCGTTCCCTGAAAATCTCGACTCGCCGTCGCCAATGAACACGCAATCGAGATAGGTCGGCACGAGCGCGATTTTTAACGTCTTTATCATCGACTTGAACACGCTCTCGAATTTGTTTATATCCGCTTGCTCGTCAAGCACTTCTTCTATCTCGTCGAGCACGGCTTCGAGTTTTGAATTGACTTGCTCGGCGCACTTTCTGAAATACTCGCTTTGGCTTGCGATTTTATCGACGTATTTTAGATAGCAAGGTTCGATTTTTTCGAGCAAATCTCTTGTCAATTTAACAAAAGTCTTTATGTCTTTACTTCCCTTAATGCGTTCGGGCGCAAGTATATTCACAATCTCTTTGCGCACCGCCTCGGGAATGACGTTTTCAACGGTATTGTCCAAAATTCCGATTTTATCTGCGATATTCGTATATATAAAACCGCGTTTTTGCTCTTTTGCGTTAAACGCCTTCCTTTCCTCGTGCTTTTTGAAGCAGTCGTCGGTCGATGTCGGCACAAAGCGCACGTTGTATTTCAGACAGTAGTTTTCAAACAGAAACGCACCATCTTCGCCGTATTGAGAATAGATTGCAAACAGCGGATTTTTTAGAAAATCGCACACTTCGCCGAGTCTAAAATCGGTGCGATAACAAGCGATCGCCTGCAATATAAATCTCGCTTTCGCTTGCTCGGAAAGCAATTCCTTTTTGTCTATGAAGTATGGTATTTCGTAGCGTGCAAACGTGGATTTTATCTCTTGTCCGTATGCGTCCAAATCGCTTGCGTACACCTCGAAATCCTTGTAACGTCTCCCCTCTCTCACACCCTTTGCCACGTCGAGAGCAAGGCGCATAACCTCGTCGCTTCTGTCCTTTGCCGAACGCAACGTTACTTTGCCGTTATTCTCGGCTTTTTCGTTCGCGCTCGTGGATATGTAGGAAAACAGTTTTTTTGAAATTACGTCAACCGAATCGGGCAAATTTTCGTCGTTTCTTTCAATCTGCACTCTTCCCTCGCAAAGAGATGCGAGTTTCTTCGCCACGCGGTCGGGATATATGCGCTTGTTCGGATTTGAATATCCGCTCGTTATGCCGACACTCAGCGACAGCGCGTTGTTTGCAATGCTCTTGATGATTTCGAGTTCGGGTGCGGAAAAATCGTATATGTCTGTGATGTAAAAGTTGGTGGACGCAATCGCGCTCGGATTGTTTTTCAAGAACTCTGCGAGAGCGTAAAGCCTCGTCGACGAATCGCTGTGCTTGCCTTCGAGCGCGGCAAGGTAGCCGTCGTATATGAGCGCAAGGTCTTTCGCTTTCATTTGAAGCGCAACGTTCGCTCTTTTCGAGGATTCGAGCAAGTCTTGCGACGATATGCCGCTGTTTCTGACAGCGGTAAGCGCGGCGTAAAGTTCGCTTGCAAATCCCTCTTGAAGCGCGACTTTATGATAATAGCAAAGTTTGTCGCGATTGTCGGCGATAACCTTGCCTATCAGCATAACCGACCCTTCGGGCGTAAGGCACTTTTTGATGTCGTTGCCTATGAGTTTACTCGCAAGCCTCGTAAACGACATAACCTCTATGCCGAACGTACTTTCGATGCCCAATGCGGAAATAAGCCCCCTTTCCACCGAGGCGGTGAATCTGTCGGGCGCGATAACTATGTTTTTTGAAGTTCCGTCCATATTTTTGCCCAGAATCCCGACAACGCCGAGATATGCGCCTTTGGACGTGTTTGAAGTGATAATTTTCATAATTTGAGTATATCACGTTTAATGTACCGTTTCAATCCCATAGGTTAAACAAATAAAAATTAACAATTTTTATTTGTTTCAATCAAATTTTCGGCTTAACTTGCGAAAAACACGGCGTTTTTTATTGCGGGAATATATTTTTATGCTATAATAAACATATTATGAAAAAAGTTATTCTCACAATATCCGTAATGCTTATCGCAGTCGTTGCTTGCCTCTCCATGGCGGCTTGCAACAACACAGCGTCCACGCAAGGACAGTTGCGCAACATTTTGAGCGACCACAACAACGAAACGTTCGTATACGACGTTTTTGCAAAAGGCTCGGACGGCAACAAAGTCGAGGGCTACGACGGCACGTACACCGTGACGCTCAAGGCGTACTCGGACGGCTCGACCATTTCGAACTTCGGCTCGGCAGACACCAAACTCGAAAACATTTCCGCAGGCGTTTTGGTCAAGGGCTTGCTCACCGTCGGCACTCAAACCTATGACACGGGTTGCTATTTCACCCTCATCAACGGTTCGAGTTATATGGTTCCCGCCTACTCATACCGAGTGCAAAAAGACGGCGAAACCGAAACTTTGCGCGTGTTCGGCTCCTACGACGGCAAAAAATATTCTTACACTCGCACCGTAAACGGTGAAAAGAGCGAAGGTACCGTCGAGGCAGGAAGTACCGTCTATTACGACAACAACGAATTCCATCAATCGTTGCGTACAATCACCACTTTCAGCGATTCCCTTTCGTTCGGGTTTTCCGTGCCTTTGGTTTCGGCAACCGAAGCAAGTTCAGTCAGCCTCACGGCACAAGTGAGCGGCAAAACGAAAGTCACAACCGCTTTCACCGAAAGCAATGAAACGTACGTAGACGGTATCGAATGTTACAAAACCGACATTTCTCGCGCAACTCAAGTCGCAGGCATTTCGCAAACACTCTATTATGCAACAAGCGACGTTCTTGTCCACGGTTGGGCAATGAAACACGTCCTCGTCAAAATCGAGGAACCGTTCAAAAAAGACGGCAAAACGTTCCATATGAACTACGAACTCAAAACCGCAGAACTTGCGTAATCGATTTTACGGATTAAAATCGATATGAAAAAAGCACACTTCAAAGTGTGCTTTTTTGATGCTTTTCCCGCGTTTTTTGAGTTAAATCAACTCAAAAACAAACTCCGTTTGCCGCAATAATCTGATAGGTCAAAACACAACGACCAAGAGCATTTTGAAGCGTTCCTCGCCGTACACGGCGTGCGGGTGTCCCGCAGGCATAACGATGCTTTCGCCCTCTTTCAAGATGTATTCCTTGCCGTCAATGGTAATCTTTCCCACGCCGTCCAAGCATGTCACAAAGGCATCTCCGCCCGACTTGTGCGCGCTGATTTCCTCGCCCTTGTCAAAGGAAAACAGCGTAATAGAAACCGCATTGTTTTGCGCAAGCGTTTTGCTCACCACCTGCCCTTCCTGATAGGACACTTGCTCTTTGAGCGTAAGCACTTCGGCTTTCGATATATTTTTCATTCTCGTAATCATAAAATCACCTCTGATGTTTATTTCTTATTCTTTCTGTCTAACAACAAAATTGTTTACCGCAAGACTCAAATTATACTCTCTCAGTACAAATAAGTATATTTTGCCCTGTAATGTTCATACATTTTCTCTCGCATTTCATCCTCGGAACTGCCCACGACGAGAATCTTGCCATATTTGGAAAGGAAATACATGTCCTCGGGAACGTAAACGTAATCGAACTCGCCGTCCGCCTGAGCCTCCACCGGCGTTTTGTATCGTTTGTCGGTGTTCTCGCGAGAGATATAGCACTTGTCGCTGTCGTTTTTGACGACTGCGTAATTACGGTAAATATAAGCGATTTTTTCGAGCGCTTCTTCTTCGGTGTCTACGATGTCGTAAGTCATATCGTTTTTGAGGATAATTGCGAAATCGTGATTTTCCACCGCATACTCGAAAATCTCGTCGTCCTCGCCGTCGAGATATGGCAACAGGTCTTCCCTATCGCCGTACGTCCATTGCTGGTGCATTTTTGTCATATAAATTCGAGTTTTCATGGATCTATTATATCATGCGCAAACGTAAATTTCAAGACGGGTTATTTGTATGTTTTTTAAAAGAAAACAATGGGAACTAAATTAATAGTGAATAATTAATATTTTCAGATAAAAACATTCACTATTTTACCGGCATAATAATAACATCACCAAACAGATGAAGAACAAGAAAAAGCCCTTTTGCTCATCCGCCCAACGTACTAAACTGTACATGACGGATGAGCAAAAGGGCTTTGCCGCAGTTATTCGCTGTTTGGTGATGTTATTCGAGTTCGAAAGCACCGGTGTACAACTGATAATACCTCCCCCTCCGCGCTATCAACTGCTCGTGATTGCCACGCTCGATAATCTCGCCGTGTTCGAGAACGCAAATCATATCGGAATTGCGGACGGTGGACAGACGGTGAGCGATGACAAAGACGGTGCGCCCTTGCATAAGTTTGTCCATACCCTGCTCGATGAGTTTTTCGGTGCGGGTGTCGATGGAACTGGTCGCTTCGTCGAGGATGAGAACGGGCGGATTTGCGACAGCGGCGCGTGCGATTGCGAGAAGTTGGCGTTGCCCTTGCGAGAGGTTTTCGCCGTCGCCGGTGAGCATAGTGTTGTAACCGTCAGGCAAATGGCGAATGAAATAGTCGGCATTTGCGAGTTTTGCGGCGTTTTCGACTTCCTCGTCGGTGGCGTCGGGTTTGCCGAAGCGGATGTTGTCGGCAACCGTACCCGTAAAGAGGTGCGTGTCTTGAAGCACCATTGCCATAGAGCGGCGCAAATCGTCTTTCTTTATCTTTGTGATGTTGATATTGTCGTATCTGATTTTGCCCTCGTCGATGTCGTAGAAACGGTTGATGAGGTTGGTTATCGTGGTCTTGCCTGCGCCGGTAGAGCCGACGAGCGCGACTTTTTGTCCCGGCAACGCTTCCATAGTGACGTGTTTAAGGACGGTTTTTTCGGGAACGTAGCCGAACGACACGTCCTCGAATTCAACTTCACCCTTCCACTTGACGTAAGTGGTGGTGTTGTCGGCTTTGTGATAGTGTTTCCACGCCCACTCGCCCGTATACTCGTCCGTTTCGACGATATTGCCGTTTTCGTCCTCTTTGGCATTGACGAGAGTGACGTAACCTTCGTCCTGTTCGGGTTGTTGGTCGATGAGTTCGAAGATACGTTCCGCACCTGCAAGAGCCATAAGGATGCCGTTCATTTGTTGCGCTATCTGCGAGAGCGGGTTGCTGAACTGGCGCGAGAATTGCATAAAGGACACAAGACCGCCCCAATTCATACCACCGAATCCGCTGATTGCCATAATCGTGCCGACGATTGCGGTTGCGGCGTAGGAAACGTAAGATAGGTTGCCCATAATCGGGAACAAGATATTCGCATACTTGTGCGCCTTGTTGGAGTGGTAGCACAAATCCTCGTTGAACTTGTCGAAGTCGATTTTTTCTTCTTCCTCATGGCAGAACACTTTGACGACTTTGAGGCCGTCGACATGCTCCTCGATGAAGCCGTTGATTGCGCCCGTCTGCCGTTGTTGACCGACGAAGTGCTTTCCGCTCTTGCCTGCGATAAACTTCATTATGAACAACATAATGACGAGCATACCCACCGAGCAAAGCGTGAGCAACGGAGATACGAGCATCATCGCAACAAACATACCCAAGACAGTGAGCAAGTTGCTGATGAGGTTTGGAATACCGTTTGAGAGCAACTCTCTAAGTGTGTCGGTATCGTTGGTGTAAAGGCTCATTATGTCGCCGTGCGTGTGCGTATCGAAGTATTTGACGGGCAGTTTTTCCATCTTGACGAACATCTCGTCGCGCACGTTTTGAAGAGTTTGAGTGGTGACTTTGACGAGAATGTAATTGTAAAGATAGTGAAGTCCTGCGCCCACGACGTACATAGCCGCCATAACGCCAATTATGCCGCCGAAGTTTTGGATGGTGACTTCCGCCGCCCTTGCGATGATGTCGGTATTTGACGTAACGTAAGAGCCGTGCGAGTACGCAAGCGGCAAAATGTAGTTGTTGACAACAACCGAGCCGAGCATAAACGTACCTGCGATGTTGCAAAGTACGTTTGCAATCATGCAGATGAGCGCGCAAATAAGTTGACCTCTAAACGGTTTCCAATAGCCGAGAATACGTTTGAAAGTCTGCATCGGGTTTTTCGCCCTGAACTTATTTTGTTGAGGCGCGGCATTGACGCTTTGTTTTTTATTCTTACGCATTGACGCTCACCTCCTCGTCGCTTCCTTTCTTTTGAGAGTTGTAAACATCTTGATAGATTTCGTTCGTTGCGAGCAATTCCTCGTGCGAGCCGATTGTGTCTATCTTGCCGTCGTTCATAACGATGATTCTGTCCGCGTTTTCGACGGAAGAAATACGTTGCGCGATGATAAGCACGGTCGTATCGCCGAACTCGTTTTTAAGCCCCGACCTTATAGCTGCGTCGGTTGCGGTATCGACAGCGGACGTCGAATCGTCCATAATCATAATTTTGGGGTGTTTCAAGAGCGCGCGGGCAATGCAAAGACGTTGTTTTTGACCGCCCGACACGTTTACGCCACCCTGACCGAGTTCTGTGTCATAGCCGTCGGGGAAAGACATAATAAAGTCGTGCGCCTGTGCCGCTTTTGCCGCATGTACGATTTCCTCGTCGGTGGCAAACTTGTTGCCCCACATAAGATTCTGCTTGATAGTGCCGCTGAAAAGCACGTTCTTTTGAAGCACCATAGCGACGGAATCTCTGAGCTTTTCGAGTTTATAGTCCTTGACGTTTACGCCGCCGACCTTGACCTCGCCGTCAAGCACGTCGTAGAGTCTGGGAATCAACTGTACGAGAGTGGATTTTGCAGAGCCCGTGCCGCCGATAATGCCAATCGTTTCGCCGCTCTTGATATGCAAATCAATGTTTTCGAGGTTGAGAACGTCGTGAGATTTCGAGTAGGAAAAGTCCACGTTGTCAAAGTCGATACTACCGTCTTTGACCTCGATGTCTTGAGCGTTTTCGCCGTCCTCGATGTCGATTTTCTCATCGAGAATTTCAACTATACGGTCGAGCGAAGCGCGCGACATAACAATATTCATAAAGCCCATCGCAACCGTAATGAGCGACATAAGGATTTGCATTATGTAACTCAAAAACGCCGTGAAGTCGCCAAGTTTCATTTTCCCCACGATGATGTCGTTGCCACCGAACCACGCCACGCAGATAATGCAAGCGTAGATGACGATTTGCATAAACGGGAACGCAATGACGATGATTTTTTCTGCCGAAAATTGAAGTTTTTGAACGGAAGAACTCACCTTTTTGAACTTGTCGATTTCGCTGTCCTCTCTCACGAACGCCTTGACCGCGCGGATACCGATGAGGTTTTCCTGCGTGGATTCATTCATACTGTCGTACTTTCTGAGCATTTTCTCGAAACGCGGAAAAACGATTCTCGTGCCGACAATAAGCGCAACGAGCAAAACGGGTATCGCCGCCGCAAAAATAATGGACAAATCGGGGCTTATCGAGATTGACATAATCATTGCCAAAATCAACATCATGGGCGAGCGCACGAGCATACGGATGATGATTTGAAACGCCATTTGCATATTCGTGACGTCAGTCGTGAGTCTCGTGACGAGGCTTGCGGTGTTGAATCTGTCAAGGTTTGCAAACGAGAAATTCTCTATCTTGTAGAACATCTTTTTGCGCAGATTCTTTGCAAAACCGGTGGAAGCGGTTGCTGCGAGTTTGCCCGACATTGTGCCGAAAAACAGCGATATGAGAGCCATCGCAACCATCATCACGCCACAAGTTACGATAAACCAAATGCGGTTGTCCATCGTAAAGAGCGCAAAACCTTTCTTTCCGAGTTGAAGCGTAAAGGTAAACGAGGTTGCGTTTTCAACCATACCGACGTTTACGATTTGCGCCATAATGAGCGGAATGAGAATTTCAAACAACACTTCGAGCGCGATCAAAACGGACGTGAAAATCGCAGGCACTTTGTACTCGCCCACGCAACTCGCCAGTTTTTTGAATCCGCCCTTAGATCTGGGTGCTTTTTTATTGTCTTCTACCATAATCACCTTAATGTCGCCGGATGCGACGATGAAAAATTCGCAAAAGCGGAAACGTTTTCATCGACCTAAAATTTATCGGTCAATATTCTATTTACAATTTATTAAAAAAAATGTCAACGATTTATTAAAAA
>CAVFCJ010000018.1:19626-22819 GCA_963620965.1 bacterium | reverse complement strand
AAATTGCTTGATTTTTATAAGAAAATATTGCTAATTTTGTTTACTTTTAGCTATTTATATAAATAAATATATCCATATTGATGAAAAAATTTATTTCAGATCCTCCACATGCATGCATTTCGCTACGCTAGATTCCCACGTTGCAACGATGTTGCTCCTCTGAATGGCAAACGCAATATCACTGTTGCGTAGCAACAATACAAAAGCACCCATTGAATGACAACCCTAATTTACAAAGCGTAATTGAGTTGACAGACAAGGGGTGCTGTAAGAAACGAAGCAACAGAATAGCGATTGTCAGCTTGCGTCAACCGCATCCACAGTTAGACGCGATTTAGCGCAGTTTTAATACATTTCAGGGGACATTCCGCCGGCAGCGGCACCCGCAGCCACAGGCTCCTTTATGTCTGTGACAAGGCTTTCTGTCGTGAGCAAAGTGGACGCAACGGAAGCGGCGTTTTGAAGCGCGCTACGCGTGACTTTTGTCGGGTCGAGAATGCCTGCTTTGACCATATCGCAATAGACTTCTTTTTGTGCGTCGTAGCCGTAGTTTTGTTTCTTTGCGGACATAATGGTGTTTGCGACTATGCCGCCGTCGATACCTGCGTTTGCGGCGATTTGACGTACAGGGGCTTCAAGAGCGCGAAGAACGATTTTTGCGCCCGTCGCTTCATCGCCTTCGAGTTTCGCGCAAGCCTTCTTGACTGCGGGGATAATCGAGAGCAACGCTGTGCCGCCACCTGCGACAATACCTTCTTCAACTGCCGCGCGAGTTGCGTTGAGAGCGTCTTCGATGCGAAGTTTCTTCTCTTTCATTTCAACTTCGGTTGCCGCACCTACGCCGATAACGGCAACGCCGCCCGCGAGTTTTGCGACACGCTCTTGAAGTTTCTCTTTGTCGTAGTCGGACGTGGATTCAGCAATTTGAGCGCGAATGGACGCAACTCTTGCAGCGATGTCTTCGCTTGCGCCTGCGCCGCCGACGATTGTCGTGTTGTCCTTATCAACGCGCACGGACTTCGCTCTGCCGAGCATATCGAGCGTGACGTCTTTAAGTTCATAGCCGAGATCGCTGGAAATATAAGTACCGCCGGTAAGAATTGCGATGTCTTCGAGGTACGCCTTTCTTCTGTCGCCGAATCCCGGTGCTTTGACCGCAACGACGTTGAACACGCCTTTGAGTTTGTTGACGATGATAGTCGTGAGTGCTTCGCCTTCGATGTCGTCGGAAATGATGAGCAATTTCAAGCCGTTTTTAAGCACTTGTTCAAGAAGCGGAAGAAGTTCTTGAATATTGCTGATTTTCTTGTCCGTGATGAGAATGACGGGATTGTCGAGTTCTGCGGACATCTTGTCGGTGTTAGTGACGAGGTACGGCGAAACGTAGCCTCTGTCGAATTGCATACCCTCCACAACGTTGAGTTCGGTGGTCATAGCCTTGCCTTCCTCTATTGTGATTACGCCGTCTTTGCCGACCTTTTCCATAGCGTCGGAAATGAGTTGTCCTATCTTTTCGTCGCTTGCGGAAATTGAAGCAACTTGCGCGATAGCGGTCTTGTCCTCAACGTCCTTGCTTATTTTTTTGAGTTCTTCGACGGCGACTTCGGTTGCCTTCATAATGCCGCGTTTAAGAACCATAGGATTTGCGCCTGCGGCAACGTTTTTCAAGCCTTCTTTTACGATTGCTTGTGCCAAAACGGAAGCGGTCGTCGTGCCGTCGCCCGCGACGTCGTTGGTCTTGGTTGCGACTTCTCTTATGATTTGCGCGCCCATATTTTCAAACGGGTCTGCCAAAACGACGTCTTTTGCGATAGTAACGCCGTCGTTTGTCACGAGCGGCGAGCCGTACGGACGGTCGAGAACGACATTTCTGCCCTTCGGGCCGAGAGTGATTTTAACAGTATTTGCCAAAGCGTCGACGCCTGCCTCGAGAGCCTTTCTTGCGTCATCGCCGTATTTGAATTGCTTTGCCATAAATAGCCTCCTTAATCAACGATTGCGAGTATGTCCGATTGACTTACGATGACGACTTCTTCGCCGTCGATTTTGAACTCGCTGCCTGCATATTTGCTGTAAAGAACGGTGTCGCCCACCTTGACTTGCATCTTCACTTCGTTGCCGTCGATGGTGCCGCCTGGGCCTACTGCGATAACTCTTGCAAGTTGGGGTTTTTCTTTTGCCGCACCGGGAAGAACGATTCCGCTTGCGGTTTTTTCATCAGTTTCGATTGCCTTGATGACAACCTTGTCAAACAATGGTTTAATTGTCATATTATGCCTCCGATTTCGAGTTTGAAATTTGTTTTTAGCAGTCTTTCCGACTGACTGCTAACAGTTTATACCATAGGTTGCCAAATGTCAATATATTGTGACTGATTTTTTTGTGATTTTGCGTAGAATTTTCAAAGACCTTGTTGAATAATGCTGTATTTTGTGATAATATCACATTATAAACAAAAAGAAGGTGCAAAATGAACAACTGGGACAAACGTTTTATGGATATGGCTGAGCTTGTGTCAACTTGGACGAGTTGCGCGCGCAAAGGCAGAGCGATTGGCGCGATTATCGTCAAAGACAAGCGCATTTTGACAACGGGCTACAACGGCGCGCCTTCGGGAATCCTCAACTGCCGTGACAAAGGCTATTGTATGCGCGATCAACTCGGAATAAAAAGCGGCACTTGCGCGGAAAAATGCTATGCCGTCCACGCCGAGCAAAACGCAATCGCACAAGCGGCAAAATTGGGCGTTTCGGTTGACGGCGCAACGCTTTACTGCACGCACCAACCCTGCACCATCTGCACCAGAATTATCATCAACAGCGGCATAAAGAGAGTCGTGTACAAAAACCCCTACCCCGACGAATTTTCGATGCAACTTTTTGCCGAAGCCGGCATAACTGTCGAAAAATTCGAAGACTGATTTGTTTTAATTAACGAAAATTCATGAACGATTGAAACCAAAAATCCCTCGCAGCTGCGAGGGATTTTTGAAACTATCGAAATAAAAAGGACAAAACAATATTTTTGCATTTCGTTTTACCCTTGGTTTTACGAAGTGTTTGCAACGCAAATTGAATATTTTTTACTTTTGCAATATTATTACTCTATTTTGCTTATTGATATTGCATGTTCTTTTGGCAATTCGTCTGCTTTTGCATACCCGAACGAAGCACAAAGTATAGGCTTATAACCG
>CAVFCJ010000018.1:0-19616 GCA_963620965.1 bacterium | reverse complement strand
AAATTATGCTGTCTATGTTTTGGTCGGTGGCTGCAAGCACCATATTTTCAGGCACACAAGCGGCATTTGCATACTCGATTCCACTTATTATTGCAGAAGTTGAAGAAATGAAAATTATTACAGGCGCGCCAAAATCCGCATTTTTTCTTATATGCGTTGCTTGATATATGATATCAGAAGTCGCTTCGGCAATCAGCTTCAGAATTTCAGTGTTTTGCACCACGGTGATGTGTAGCGTATCGTATTTGCCCGATGCTACGGGTGCTTTGCAACCAGTTTGTATTATTGTATCTAATATGTCGTTCGAAATTGGCTTCGGCATAAATGCTCGTACGGATTTTCTGAGCGAAATTGCTTTCAAGGTTTCCATATTTTATTTGTCTCCTCTTAGTATTAAACTTTTATCTTTATTACGCAATCGTTGCCGCCACGCAAATAACTTTCAACGATTTCAACTTCTACGGGCTTGCCAAAAAACACACTCCAGCATGCTTTTTCGTGTCCGCAAGTGCAATTGCATAATGCACTTAAATTGCCGCTCATATTTTGCATCATAGGACAAGTACAATGCGTTTTACCTAAACGCATAACGATTCCGTCCGATTCTTCGGTTATATTTAATTGCATTTTTTCACGCAAAAAGTTTACATATTCCGCACGAGTTTGAAAGTTTGTCGTTTCTTTGCTTAAATTAGAAAAAAACGCTATTGCATTCTTTCTCACGGCACATTGTTCGCCGCATTTTTCAAGCATTTTGATTGTATCGGGATTACTGTTATTATTTGCGGCAATAAGCAAATCGTTTACCCACATTGAACAAGCGTCCATATTGTTCGCCTCCGTATATGTTACATACTTAATATATCACAATCAAATTTTATTTTCAAATATGTAACACAAAAACGGACTTGCGATTGGATGTAACGAGGCAAAGATTGCCGAGAACGTCCAAAACAAACTGCAAAAAAACTATAATGAGCGACAAATAAGCATAAAGGAGCATATAAGACTCGTTTACTATAGAAAAGTTTAAATCGTAACCCCGCGTTTCACGCGGGGTTACGATTTAAAACTATTATAAAAATATCCGTTTTCCAAGCGTTTGGACTTCGGCGTGTGCGATGCAATCCACCTCGTTCGCTTTTGCTACAACACATTCGCCGAATGTGTTGTTTAACGCGTCGCGCGCCGTCCAAATCTTCCGCAACTGCGGCAAAGCCGCAATATCACTTGCGCATAGCGCAAATTTCATTGTGACAAAGTCACAATTTCACGCACGCTTTGCGTGCATTTCACTGCGCCGCAAGGCGCAATTCCTTATCTATCTTCTCTAAAGTAGGACGTTCCGAGCGCCGCCGGCGGTTGCGTTTCGCGCTTGTTTATCATACTTGTGATGATAAGAACGACAATCGTAACTATGTACGGAAGCAGTTTTATAAACTCTTTCATTGCCGTGGTCGAAACCGAGAAGAAATTTGGCACGAAATACAGCAAACTGAACAAGATAGAGCCGAGAATGCCCCAACTCGGTTTCCATACCGAGAAGATAACGAGCGCAACCGCGAGCCAGCCGTATTCTTCGACGGTAACCGCAATGTTGCCGATACTTCCGCCGTTGTAATCCATAATGTAGAACAATCCGCCGAGTCCGGAAATGGCGCAACCCAAGATTGTGGCGATATATCTGTACTTCGTTACATTTATACCTGCCGCGTCTGCCGTTGCGGGGTTTTCGCCAACTGCGCGGAGCGTCAAACCGACTCTTGTCTTCTTGAAAACTATTGTGACGATTACGGCGATTATGAGCGCAAGATACACGAGTGTGCCGTATGAGAAAAACAGTTGCGTAAACCAGTTGTCGTTTGCGCACGGGAAAGATTTGATAAAATACCTCCACGCCTCGCCGAAGCCGGTATTGTCCATATTTCCCAAAACAAACTTATTCAAGCCCACGCCGAAAGTCGTGATTGTCAAGCCGACGACGTTTTGGTTGCATCTGAGAGTAACCGTGAAGAAACTGAACAGTACGCCTGCGAGTCCACCGAACAAAAGTGCGGTCAAAATAGGAATAAACACCGCAAGAAAACCGTTCATTTGGCTCAAATCCGAAAGGGATCTTATGTACCACAATTCGCCGATACTGCCGCCGATTGCGCCTATACACATAACGCCGGGAGTACCGAGATTGAGATGTCCGCTTTTTTGCGTTATTGTTTCGCCGGTAGAACCGTAAAGAAATACCGTGCTGAATCTAAGAGATTCTCGTAAGAAGGTCAGAAACATTACAAATTTACCTCCTCGTTTGAATTGTCCGCAACTTTTTCTTCCGTCACGGTTTGATCCGATACTTGTTCGCTCGGTCCATTGTCGTTATCTTTCGACTGTTGTTCGACGGAAGAATTACCGTTATCTTCCGACTTTTGCTCGGCGGAAGAATCGTTATCGAACGTGTTTTCACCGCCCTTATTCTTTTTGAATTTAGCAATCAAAGCAGGATTGATTTTCACGTTGTAGTTGACGAAGAACTCGCTTGCGATAACAACGAAGAAAAATACTGCGGTGATAATTTCGGGGAACGCCGTACCGAAACCGAAGTTCGAGCCCGCATACTCCGCGCCGATGTTGAAGAACTGCACGAGCAGTGACGTAAACACCATCGCAACAGGATTGAGTCCCGCAAGCCAAGCCACCAATATTGCGGTGAAGCCCATACCGCCTGCGCTTGTCGTAGAAATCGTATGCGACGTACCCGCAACGAGCAACCAACCTGCGATACCCGACAACGCACCCGAAAGAAGCATCGTTCTTATGATGACTTTCGGAACGCTGATTCCGATGTATTTTGCCGTGTTTTGGCTTTCGCCTACGACGGACAATTCGTATCCGTGCTTGCTGAATTTAAGATAAATCGAAACAACAACTGTGATTATTGCAACGATTATGATGTTCAAAATATAGTTATATCCGCCGATTTTGGGGAAACGGCCGTATTTTAGCACGCCGAGAACTTGCGAACCGCTCGTAACCCAAACCGCAATGCAAATCGAGATAAGGCCCATTGCGATGTAGTTCATCATAAGCGTGAACAAAGTTTCGTTCGTATTCCATTTTGCCTTGAACAAAGCGGGAATTACAGCCCAAATCGCACCGCCGAAAACCGCCATTATGAACATAAGGATAATGAGAAGCGAGTTGTCCACCTTTCCGCCGAGATATTTGACCATAACCACGCTCATCAATCCACCCATAAGCACTTGACCTTCCGCGCCGATGTTCCAGAACTTCATTCTGAACGCAGGCGTAACCGCGAGTGAAATGAGCAAAAGAATCGCCGTATTTTGCAACAATCTGATAATACGATTGGGCGTTGCGAAATTGCCCACGAACACGTTTTGAATAAACGCGCCGAACGTACCTGCTTTCAAAATACTGCTTACGACCGCGCTTGCCAAAAGCGCCACAACGACTGCGGCGACCCTTACGAGCCACGCTTGCCATTTGGGCGTATCAGTACGTTTTGTGATGTGAAATACGGAGTTATGCATAAGTTTATTCAACATCGCCGTCACCCTCCTTTTCATCCGATTCGTCGTGCTTTGTCATAAGCAAGCCGATTTGTTCCTTAATTGCGCTTCTACCGTCAACTACGCCGGAAATTTTGCCGCCACAAAGAACCATAATTCTGTCGCACAGTTCGATTAATACGTCGAGGTCTTCACCAACGAAGATAACCGCAA
This sequence comes from bacterium, assembly GCA_963620965.1. GTDB lineage: Bacteria > Bacillota > Clostridia > Christensenellales > CAG-917 > CAG-475. The sequence continues at coordinate 15,879 of CAVFCJ010000018.1, read as the reverse complement.
CGCCCTTCTCTTTCTGCTCGTTGAGAAGATTGTAAATCATATACGACGAGTTGATGTCTAAACCTCTGACGGGGTAAGCCGCCATAAGCACGGTGGGCGCGGCGGCGATTTCACGTCCGACAAGCACTTTTTGCACGTTGCCGCCCGACAAACGTCTTACGGGTGTATGCGTACTCGGAGTGGACACTTCGAGGTCGTGAACGATTGTTTCCGCAAGGTTTTTCGGATTTTTTCTGTCGAGGAAGAACGGTATTCCCTTTCTGTACGAGCGAAGCATCATATTGTCGACAAGGTCCATATTGCCGACAAGTCCCATACCCAGTCTGTCTTCGGGAACGAAGGACAATCTTACGCCGAGTTCTCTGATTTGAACGGGTGTTTTCGAGCGCAAATCCACTTTTTCGTTGTCCTTTGACGGGTCGAAATAAGTGATTTCGCCCTCGTTGAGTTTTTGAAGTCCCGCAATCGCTTCGAGAAGTTCCTTTTGTCCGCTGCCCGCAATACCCGCGATACCGAGAATTTCGCCCGAGCGAGCGGCAAAAGATACGTCGTCAAGCACTTTTACTCCGTCGTGATTGATTGCCGTAAGATGATTTACCACAAGTCTGTCTTCGACGTCATGCGGATTTGTTCTGTCGATATTGAGATCGACTTTTTCGCCGACCATCATTTCGGTCAGTTCTTTTTCGGTGGTTTCGGACGTATTTACCGTCGCGATGTGCTTGCCTTTGCGAAGCACCGCCACTCTATCGCTTATTTCCATAACCTCGTTGAGTTTGTGCGTGATGATGATGATTGACTTTCCGTCCTCTCTCATCTTGCGCAAAACGTCGAAGAGTTTTTTGATTTCCTGAGGCGTAAGGACGGCGGTAGGCTCGTCGAGGATGAGAATATCAGCACCTCTATACAAAACTTTTATAATTTCAACAGTCTGTTTTTGAGACACAGACATATTGTATATTTTCTCATTCAGATTGATTTCGAAGCCGTATTTATCCGCAATTTTTTGCAATTTTGCGCCGCGATCTTTATTCAGCCATTCAAACTTTGCGGATTTTGCGAGTTTGATGAACGGCAAAGCCGCGATTTTCATTGCGGTTTGAAATTTCGTTTGTTTTTTCGGCTTTGACAAATAGGACAACACGCCCGTATGTTCTTCGGGATTGTAGGCATCTAAGTCCGCATTGTTCTTTTCCGCTTCCGTTTTTATGCGATTTGTCTCGTCTTTAATAGAGAACGGTGGCTCTTTTTCGCCAAGAATGATGTTGTCGGTGGCGGTAAAAACGTCGATAAGTTTGAAGTGCTGATGCACCATACCGATTTTATATTTGTAAGCGTCTTTGGGGGAAAGAATGCTCACTTCCTCGCCGTTTATGAAAATACTGCCTTCATCTTGACGATAAATGCCTATAATCATATTCATCAAGGTTGTTTTTCCGCTTCCGTTCTCGCCCAAAATCGACAAAATCTCGCCCTTTCGCAAGTCGAGATCGACGTGATCGTTTGCAACGACCTTCGTGCCGAAGCGTTTTGTAATATCTTTCAACTGTAAAACAATAGGTTTGTCCATAAATTCCTTGTAATTCGGATATTTGCAAAAACTCGATTTGGCGGAGCAATCGCTCCGCCAAATCGTTTAAAGATCAATCATGGATTCTCTTATTGAAGAATTGTGATGCCGTCGATATCTACCGCAAAGTACGGAGCGGAACGGAAATAGGATTCTTTGAGAATGCCGTTTTCGATGACTTCGGTTTCGGGAACGTAATCGCCTGCGTCGTCAACATCCGCGATGTAGGTTGCAAGTTTTTTACCGCCGACCGTGAAGTTGTTTGTGTCAAACACATTGAGGGTTCCGTCTTCGAGCGCATTTGTCACTTCTGCGAGTTTTTCTGCGGTGCCTTCTGCTGCGGCAGTGCCGAGTTCGAGGATTTCAACGGATCCCGTTTTCAAAGTACCGGTCCAGTCATAAGGAATCTCTTCGTTGTTGATGGTCGCTTCAATGATATACTTGTAGTAAGGTGCCCAGTTGATTCTCGATCCGACGACGTAGGAGCCTTTGCAGTCCTTTTCGGTGCTTACGTTGTAAGTGACGTTGGGAATACCTTTTTCTTTGCACGCATTGGGTGCGCCCATAGAGTCTGCGTGTTGGCTGATGAGTTTGCAGCCGTTTTCAATGAGTGCTTTTGCAGTGGTGTTTTCTGCAGCTTCGTCATACCAACTGCTCGTGAATTTCACTTCCATCGTTGCATTGGGGACGATAGAACGAACGCCGAGGAAGAAGGATGTGTATCCGGATTTGACTTCTGCATACGGATATGCGCCGACATAACCGATTTTTGCATTTGCATCGGAAACGTTTCCGTCTTTGTCACCGTAGAGTGCGACAAGCTTCATTCCTGCAGCAACGCCTGCGAGGTATCTGCCTTCATATATGGAAGCAAACGCATTGTAGTAGTTGCCGAGTTTTTCGGTGTGAGCCTTTGTGCCAGTTGCGTGGAAGAAACGCACACTCGTGTATTCTTCTGCCGCTCTCATAATGTGATCTTCGTGTCCAAATGAATCCGCAAAGATGATATTGCAGCCTTGTTCTACGAGTTCAACTGCCGTATTGTAGCATTTTTCGGTTTCGGGGATACCGGTTTTGATAACGAGTTGATCCTCTTTCAAACCAAGTTCGTTCACCGCTTCTTTCATTGCGTCGATGAAGTTCTTGTCATAAGTGGATTGTTCGTCATGCAAGCAAATAAGACCGATCTTGATGTCGTCTTTCGCAATAGCTTGGAGATTGACAACCCTTTCTTCTTCGGGATTGCAAGCAACCAAACCGATAACCAAAGCGGTTACGAGAGCCAAGCAAAGCACAAGTGCCAAAACTTTCTTTTTCATACGTTTCTCCTTTAATTTTGCCGTGAGGCGTATTGTGATTGTCTATATTCACGCCGTTTTGGCGCAAATTCCGTTAATGTCTGAACACGATATGCCCCTCATCGTCCATACTGTCGATGAGAGCGAGGCTCTGAACGTTCACGCCCTTTGCCCTTAGTGCGTCGCCGCCGCCCTGAAAACCTTTCTCGATTGCGACCGCGCAACCAACGAGCGTTGCGCCCGCTTGCTCGACTATGCTCATAAGTCCGTTGATTGCTGCGCCGTTTGCGAGGAAATCGTCAACGATAAGCACTCTGTCGTCTGCGCGAATGAAATCTTTTTCCACCATAATCATCTTCGAAACCTGGTGCGTAAAAGAATAAACCTCGGCGCAGTAGCAATCCGAGGATATATTTATCGTCTTACTTTTCTTAGCAAAAAGCACCGGCGCTTGCACATAGTGCGCGGCTGCGCATGCTATGGCTATTCCCGATGCTTCGATTGTTAGAATTTTGGTTATATTTTGTCCGCAAAAGAGCGCAGAAATTTCCTTTCCAATCTCGTCCAACAGTTGTTGATCAATAAGATGATTGAGAAATCCGCCGACTTTGAGGACGTTTCCGGGCTTTACCTTTCCGTCCTTCAAAATGCGCTCCTCCAAAATCTTCATAGCGCGCCTCTCTTCCACAATATGTAGTGGTGTGTGCGGATTCGATGTTCCGCAAGTTGTGCGTTGCGATTTGGTTTGCTCTTGAATGATATGGGAATTATATCCAAAATAAAACGATGATGTCAAACAAAAAACGGCATTATTTTGATTTTTTATTAAAAATTTTTAATTTGATACACGATGGGTATTTTTTTGTCCGAAATAACCGACAAAAAGTCTTTTTAATTCACGCGTGTGCGCCTGCGTGAGCGAGTGCGCGCCTGCATACGCACTCCAATAAATATGCCTCCTTTTGCGCTTGCCGTTTGTCGCCTCTCGTCGATATTTTTTTTCCACACTTATGCAAAAATTTTACGTTCTCACTTTTTCAAAACGCTTGACAGCGATATACAATACAAATATAATGCAATATCCGTTGAAACAACGACAAGGAAATACAAACGAAATATATATGAACGAAACGTATTCACAAAAACAGTCCTTTGCGGACAAAATAAAAAATCTATTCGGGCAGATTGACTTGACAAAAGGGTCGATAATCAAGGTTATCGTCAAATTCACCTTGCCCATAATTGTATCCTATCTGTTGCAACAGCTTTACATACTCTCGGACGCGGCGATATGCGGACAGACTTTAAGCGCGGACGAGGTTGCGGGCGTCAACGACACTTCTCCTCTCGTGTTCATATTTATGCAGTTTGCGTTCGGCTGTACGGCAGGATTCTGCGTGGTGTTGTCAACCAAGCTCGGCTCGCACGACGAGGACGGCGTGCGCAAATCCTTTGCAACGCAGTTTATACTTTGCGGAATAATCACGGTGATATTGACGCTTGTTTCGGTGTTTTGCATAAAGCCTATGCTTGCGTGGGTCAATGTCACCGAGCAAAATCCCGTCGTATTCAAGGCGGCTTACACCTACTGCCTTGTTATATTCCTCGGTACAATCGCCCAACTCTTTTACAATTTCATAATCAGCATACTGCGTAGCATCGGCGATTCGTTCACGCCGTTGCTGTTTCTTCTCATCTCCACGATTATGAACATCGCCCTCGATTTGCTTTTCATCAAGGTGTTTCACTGGGGCGTTGCCGGTGCGGCGGGCGCAACGATACTCACCCAAGTGCTTTGCACGATAGCGTGCTTTGTCTACACCTTTGTCAAATACAAGTTTTTGCGCCTTAAAAAGCAGGATTTCAAGATTGCGTGGAAAGATATTTGGGCGCACTTAAAGCAAGGCATACCCCTCGGACTTCAATTTTCCGTGCTATCGATAGGTCTTATCGTAATGCTTTCCGAGACCATCAAATTTGACCTTCTTCCGAACGGACTTATGGTGGTCGGCAATCCCGCTCAAAACGGCGTAGGCGCGGCGAACAAACTCATAAACTTCGCAATGGCGCCGCTCTCGGCGCTCGGCACTGCAATGGTGAGTTTCAACGCCCAAAATCTCGGCGCAGGACTCACCGAAAGAGTGAAAAAAGGCACGAATCAAGCCATTTTACTCGGCTTCGCGCTCACCGTCATATGCTCGGGGATAGGTCTTTTGCTCACGATAAACGCAGCATATCAGCACATCTTTTTGAGCGCGGACAAGATAAGCGAAAAATCCATATATTTCGGCAACACTTTCCTCTATATCGACTTGTCGCTTTTCTTTTTCCTGTCCACGCTTTTTGTGTTGCGCAATGCGGTGCAAGGCATAGGCAAATCGGGTTGGACGCTTGCAGCAGGCGCAGGCGAACTCATTGCGAGAGTGCTTATATGCACCTTCCTTCCTGCTCTCATAAACGGAGGCGCAACCAATGCGTGTGCGTCAAACGGCGCGTATGTTGCGCTCTGTTTCGGCGACCCCGGCGCTTGGGTGTTTGCCGTAGCGGTGCTAATTTATCCTTACATAAAACACATCGTCAAAAAGGACTATCGCTTTGCTCTTGGCGAATCCGCCGACAACGAATCGAAAAGGAACGACAATTCGGCGAAAACCGAAACCGAATCAAAAAAAACATATCCAACACAAATCGAATTTACAAGCGACAATGACGTTTTTGTAGAAAACGACATAAAATCCACAAACGACTCGATAGAATCGAATTGTCGATAACACGTTTTATATCAAACAACACTAAAAGCAGGCTTGATGCCTGCTTTTTTTAATGTTTAAACATGTTGTTTTAGATTTTCGGTTTAATTTTAAATCTCTCTTGTCGCTTTTTCGAGGAATTTCAAATCTTTGCCCGAAAGATACTTGCCTATGGTTTTGCGCACGGTCTTGTGATATGCGTTGAGCCACGCCTTTTCGCCCGCGTCGAGCAATTTTACGTCGATTGCGTCGATGTCGAATGGCACGAGGGTTATCGTTTCAAAAGCGCAGAAAGTGCCGTATTCCGTCTTTTCTTTTTCAACGCAAAGAACAAGATTTTCGTGTCTTATGCCGAATTTGCCTTCCTCGTAAAATCCAGGTTCATTGGAAGTGATCATACCTTGCAAAACCGCAAACCTCGGCGTATACGCTCTCGGCGAGATGTTTTGAGGTCCTTCGTGGACGTTGAGCAAATACCCTACGCCGTGACCAGTGCCGTGTTTGAAATCAATACCGAACTTATACATCGGCTCTCTTGAAATCATATCGAGGCGCGAGCCCGTCGTGCCTTTGGGGAACACCGCCCTTGCAAGCGCGATATGCGATTTAAGCACGATTGTGAACGCCCTCTTTTCCTCGCTAGTGACTTTGCCCATTGCAAAAGTGCGAGTAATGTCCGTCGTGCCGTAGCGATATTGTGCACCGCTGTCAACAAGGAGCAAACCCCTGTTTTCGACTTTCTTGTCAGTTTCGGGCGTTGCGGAATAATGCACGATTGCGCCGTTTGAGGCGTATCCGCAAATTGTGTCGAAACTCAAGTCGAGGAAGTTTTTGCTCTCTCTTCTGAACCCTTCGAGTTTGTCGGCAAGCGAGATTTCACTCATTTCTTCCTTGCCTGCGCGCTCTTTTAGGTAGCGCATAAATTTGAGCATAGCCACGCCGTCCTCGACATGCGCCTTTTTCATATTCTTAATCTCGACCGCATTCTTCACCGCCTTTCTCACGGTCGTGGGGAAAGATTCGGTTTTCTTTGCGTTCTTTATGCGAGAAAACAGCGCATAGTTCGTTTTTTCTTCATCGATAAGCACTTTGCCCTCGATTGCCGAAATTATGCCGTAAACGTCGCCGTACGGCAGTATGCTTATATGATTTTCGGCGAGGATTTTTTTGCATTTCCCGTCGAGTTTTCTCTCGTCGATAAACAGTGTCGCGCCGCCAGCGGACACGATTGCGTAAGCATAGTTGACGGGATTGTACTGGATGTCGCTTCCGCGCATATTCAAAAGCCAAGCAATGTCGTCGAGAGATGATACGAGCGCATATTCGCAACCTTGTTTTTCGATGTCTTTTTTTAGGTTTTCAATCTTGCTTTCTATGCTCTCGCCTGCCGCACTGCTCGGCAAAAACCAAGCCTTCGTCGGCTCGACTTCGGGGCGATTTTGCCAAATACGGTCGATAATTTCGCCCGAGTCAACAAGTTCGGCACCCTTAACGTTTTCGTTTAGCACCTCGACAAATTCGACTGTTGCGGTTGTGAAATCGAATGCGATTTTTGGCGTATCGGAGAGTTTTTTCACAAACTCGAAAATGGACGGCACGCCCTCTTCGCCCGACTTCATAAGCACGGTATCGGTCAATTTGAGTTGCTCTGCCGCTTGAATAAAGTATCTTCCGTCTGTCCAGAGATACGCATTGTCCTTTGTCACGACAAGCGTGCCTGCACTACCTGTAAAACCACACAAAAACTCGCGTGTTTTGTAGTGATCCACAACATATTCGCTGCCGTGATCGTCGCTTGTAAACACAATGTACGCGTCAATTTCGTTTTGTCTGACGAACTCTTGTAATTTTGTAATGTCCTGTTTCATAATCCGCCTGAAAATAGTCTTTTTTACGTATTATATCACTACGCACTTTATAAGGCAATATTTTATTTTGCGCATTGAGCAAATATCACGGCGCCTTAGATGCGACCTCATGCGTAAAGGCTAATTCTTTTCCATAAACTTTCTCTGTCTGTCCAACTTGTGAAACTGGTTGTGCTTTGGCGAGATGAGTCCCAGCGGATCGCGGTCGAGTCGGAAAACCATAGGATTGTTGTAGTCTTTCACGATATACTTGCTCTGGCCGTCGGTAAGCAAAAAATTGTAGAGTTCGAGCATATATCCGATGCACTTGTCAAGGCTGAATTTTTGCGCAAACTCGCAGTACTTGGGTTTCATATCGTCGTGCGCTTTTTTGTTTGAAATCCAAAAGTCGAGCATTGCCGCAAGCGAGGGATAGCTGCCCTTTCTGAACGTGGATTGCGGTGTGAGCGCAAACTGCTTGGTCGCACACATTTTTGCATCGGAAATCACGGGGACAGTTCCGCACGCTATGGCTTCGAGGCAGGATATGGACTCGGTTTCGACATCGCTCGCCTGCACGAAAAGATATGACGCGTTGAGCAAGTTGACAAGTTCGGATTGTGAGAGAAACACTATGCGCAAATCGACGTGCAAATCTTTGGCAAGTTGCTCGTATTCTTCCTGTTTGGGCCCTTTACCTGCGAGAAAAAGCGTGATTCTATTGCAGTATTTGCTCTTTGCAACCGCTTTTATGATAAGGTCTTGCCTCTTTTCTTCGGTGAATCTGCCAACGCTCGTAACGATGATTCTGTCCTCGCAACCGTCGGGGATTTTCACGTCCTCGATAGGCTTGAACGCAGGATCATAACCGTTGGATATAACGTGCAGATTCTGATTGTACAAATGCCCCATAAGTGTGGAGGCAATGCACCTTGACGGACAATGTATGTTGTTTATCCATTCGGGTTTGTAATGATAGACTTTGAGCAGTTCGTACATTGCGCCGGTCGCACCGGGGACATACTTCATCTTTGCGTTGAAAGTGATATTTTCCGCCGAAACGTGATAACAACCGAGCACCGGTATTCCCATATCATGCGCTATGCGCGCGCAATGCGTTCCGAGCGCAAACGGCATATAAATATGCACCAAATCCATGCCTTTGAGTGCCTCTCTTATCCTTGCGTCGTTGGGCGAAGCGAGCCAAGCATGTTGCTGTTCGATAACCTTTTGATATATCGGCACTTGCTGAATTGGGAACGTGACAAACTCTACGCCCTGCATAGTTTCACTATTTTGCCCTGCGTTGTCGCACAAAACCTTCACTTCAATGCCCCTTTCTAAAAGATTTTCTACAAGATGCCTCGCCGACATCGATGTGCCGTTGCCCTTGTCGTGAAATATGTCTATAACTATTGCGACTTTCATTTTATCCTCTCTTTGCAATTTATCTTTTCGTTTTTAAGGCATATTAATATTATCGAATAATCTTGACTTATGCCTCATATGTGTATTATAATACAAATAAGAAAAATCACAAGGGATTTCGATATTTTCAAATTGCGCAATCCTGCCGAAAATCGCCCGTTTTTACACGCTTTCGACCCGCATTGTGTATTATTCCCCGAAAATATCGAAAATAGTATCCGATATGGAACAAAAAAAAACAGATAGACGTATCGCAAAAACCAAAAAAGCAATCTACCGCGCCTTTGCCGAACTACTCTCGGAAAAGGACATCAACGACATCACCATCAAAGATATTGCCGACAAAGCCGACATCAACCGGAAAACGTTTTACAACTACTATGGCGGCATCTACGACCTCACCGACGAAATCGAGAACAAAATCATCGAAAGTTTCGAGCAAGTCATGTGCGAACACAACGTCAACGAGTTGCTTCGCAACCCCTATCAGATGTTTGCAGAACTTACGAGAATCATCAGCAGCGATCTCGACTTTTATCAACATCTCATATCGATCGAGAGCAACTCTAACCTCGTGTCCAAACTGTTCAAAACCCTCAAAGCGCGCGGCAAGGAAGTCATTTCGCAATACACCGTCCTCGACGAATCCACCCTCGACATCGTGCTTGACTACGTCGTATCGGGTATGTTCACCGTGTTTCAGCACTGGTTCAACTCGTCAAGAGAGCGTTCAATCGACGATTTGGCAAAAATGGTCGCCACCCTCTCGTTCAACGGCATAAACGGAATCCTCAAAGACTTCGAGGACAAAGCCGAGAAAAAATAAAGATAAAACCAATATTAGTTATATTGAAACCTATCATCGTTTTAACTGTACTTTCAAACGATCAAATTAATGTGAGGAAAAGACTATGGCCCAAAAGTTGTCATGTAATTTTAGTTATTAGTTTGTTTCGTTAACTTAATACTTGCGAATGCAGATTCGATATCGTCCATTCTTAAAGTGAATTATATTTTTAACAATATGATTCATTATTACCAATCATTCATTACAATTATTAATTGCTTTAATCATTATTAATTGTTCTAAGCAAAAAGCGAGGCATCTAAGCCTCGCTTTTTTGCTTAAAACGGCATATCGCCGTCGTCGTCTAATGTGTCACCTTCGTCGACGTATTCGTCGTCCTCGTCGGGTATGTCGTCATCACTCGGCGGTGGCGCTTGTTCGCCCTCGTTTGGATCGAACGGCATATCGAATGGCATATCCGAATCTGCCGCCGCAATTTCGTGCAAGTCCTCTGCAACGTCGGATATCGCCTTCATATCCACGCCGCCCTCTTCATCGTCGTCACGCTTTTTCGGCTCGTCGTAGACGTATTCCGTCGTGTTGGCGTTTTCGTCCACGCGTTCTTTGAAAGAGGTTGTGGGTGCGTCCCAATCAAGTTTTATTTCGCCGATATCGCCGTTTCTGTTCTTCTTGATGTCGAGTATAACCTCGTTTTTCGGCAATGCCGGATTGTATTTGCTCGGGTTGTTGAGAAACATAACGATGTCCGCGTCCTGCTCGATTGAACCCGATTCACGCAAGTCGGAAAGAAGCGGAGTATGCTCCTGACGTTGCTCGATGCCACGCGACATTTGCGAAAGCAAAATGATAGGGCAATCCAGTTCCTTTGCGTATATCTTCATCTTTCTCGACATATCGCTGACTTCGACCTGACGGCTCTCTGCCGATCTGCCGTTCTTTTGAGCGGACATAAGTTGCAAATAGTCGATTATGACGAGGTCGAGACCTTTTTCGCGTTTGAGCCTGCGGCACTTCGAAAGCACATCGGAGGGACTGTTCATCGAATAGTCGTCGATGTAAATTTCCGAGGCGAGCAATGCGCGATAGCCGTTGTACAGTTTCTTATAGTCCGTTTGAGTGAGTCCGCCACGAGTGTTCATCTTGTTGCTCTCGACTTTCGAGATGTATGCGAGCATACGTTTTGCAAGCAAGTCTGCGGGCATTTCAAGGGAGAAAATAGCCACTTTTTTGCCGTGATTGAGGGCAACGTTTGCGGCGATATTTAGCGCAAATGCGGTTTTACCTACGGACGGACGAGCCGCGATAAGCACCATTTCACCCGGTTTCAAGCCGTGCGTTTTTTGGTCGAAACTCGGAAAATCGATGTATATCGTGTTTTTGGGTATGTTGCCCGTTTGTGCGTCTTGAATGGTTTTGAGTGCGAGCGCAGCCGCGTCGTCAACCTTGACGAGCGCTTTTTCGCTGGACTGCTCTGCAATGGCGTACACGAGTTTTTCGGCGTTTTCGAGAGCGTCTTTGCCGTCCTGACATTCGTAGCCGAATTTTGCGATGTCGTTGCCCGCTTCGATAACCTTTCTCGTGAGGCTGTCGCGCTTTATTATGCTTGCATAATACTCGCCGTTTGCGGCGGATACGACGCCTTCTGCAAGTTCGCTCAGATACGCAATCGAGCCTACCTCGTCGAGTTGACCTTTAAGTTCGAGCGCGTCGCAAACGGAAACCGTGTCGATGGGCTTGCTTTCCATCTGCAGTTGCTTCATTGCCTCGAAAATCAGTCGATTTTGCGAAAGGTAGAAATCTTCCGCTTTGAGCATAGGTATGATAATGTCGGCGGCTTTGCCGTCGATGAGAATGGAACCGAGAACGGACGCTTCCGCGTCAACGTTGTTGGGCATACCCCTCGTCACTCTTTTGTTTTCGTCTTTTGCCATTTTACACCTTTGAGAGCAAACGTAACGCCGATTGCCACGAGCGCAACCAAAAGCGCGCAACCGAGCAAAGTTCCGTACCAGCTCGCTGCGTTTTGCGTGCGCATTTCAAGCGTAAAAACGTCGCTTTCGAGGCTTTGGTCGAGCGCATATTTATGCACGTACTTCCGCCCCTCGCGCGTAATTTCACCGTTGCTTTTTATAGATTTATAGATTGTATCATATCTCAAAACCACTTTCAAGCGGTTGTATTGAACACCGTCATGCACAAGGTCTTCTTGTGGTATGCTCTCTTTGAGTGTACTAAATATCGAATCGGGCGCAAGCGTAACCGTTGTTTCGCTCACATTGTAGAATGCGCCGTCCTTGCGCTTTTGGCTGTGCCAAACCGCACTGCACCCTTCGAGTTTTCTGTCCGTTTTCGAAAAGGTGACGTATATTATCGCAACTTTTTCGCTCGAATCGCCGTTACTTTCGCTCGAATCGTCGCATACGGCGGCTTCATCGCTCGAATTTTTGGTCGGTTGCTCGAACTCGATGTCGTAAATGTACAAGTCGCGCACAACGTCCTCATCGTCTTGCTTGTTGCAAGCAAAAAGGGAAAACGCGCTTATGAGCGTAAGCGCGACGACGAGGATTGTCAAAGTGATTCTTTTGATACTTTTCATAGTTGCCGTGCAGGCGCAAGCGTTTGCCTGCACCTGCGGTTTTAGGTTATTTCAAGTCTTTGCCGATATTTTCAATCAAAGATTGAATGATTTTTCGAGTTCGGCGAGAGTGTCCGCAAATTCTTTCATCGCAAGTTCGTACGGAGCGTCGCTTTCGAGGTCTACGTCGGCAAGACGAATGATGTCGAGCGGAGGCATGCTTCCGCCTGCCGAAAGGAATCTCTTGTATTTTGCAAAGTACTCTTCTCCGCCTTTGAGGATGTTGTTTGCAATGGACACTGCGGTGGTGATTCCCGTTGCGTACTTGTAGACGTAATAACTCGTATAGAAGTGCGGAATTCTCGCCCACTCGTAGCGGATGAGGTCGTTATGCTCGACGGCTTCGCCGTAATATTTCTTGTTGAGCTCGTAGTACGCGTCCGAAAGCGCGGTTGCCGTGATAGGCTCTCCTCTTTCCACCATAGTGTGCGCAATGACCTCGAACTCGCTGAACATGGTTTGTCTGAACAACGTCGTGCGGAACATATCGAGATAGTAGGAAAGCAAATACTTTCTAAACTCGCCCGTAGCCGTTTTGAGAAGGTGCTTTAAGAGCAACACTTCGTTGACGGTTGACGCGATTTCCGCAACGAAAATGACGTAGTCCGCTTTTTGTTCGCAAAGCGCGTGGTTGCTGAAATAGGAGTGCATTGCGTGACCCATTTCGTGAGCGATGGTAAACACGTCGTGGATGGTCTTTTGATAGTTCAACAGCACGAACGGGTGAACGCCGTACACGCCCCACGAATACGCGCCGCTTCTCTTGCCTTTGTTTTCGAACACGTCGATCCAACCGCTCGTGAACGCGCTTGCGAGGATGTCCGAATATTCTTTGCCCGTGACTTTGAGCGCTTCTTTTACGAGTTCGACTGCATCCTCGTACTTTAGTGCAAGTTCCTGCTCGCTGACGATTGACGTGTAAAGGTCGTACATATTGAGAGTTTCAACGCCCAAAACTTTCTTTCTGAGCGCGATGTAGTCGTGCAATGGTTTCGTGCCTTTGCCCACCGCTTCGAGAAGTTTGTTGTAGCAAGTGGACGGAACGTTCTCGTTGTACATCGAGTAATCGAGCGCGCTCTTGAATCCTCTCACCTTTGCGTAGAACCAGTCTTTTTTGACATTGCCGGCATAGTTTGCGGCGATGGTGTTGATGTGGTCCTTGTACGCCGTGAACATGCTGTCGAAAGCGTCCTTTCTCACTCTTTGGTCTGTGCTTTGCAAAAGCATACCGTACACGCCGTGGCTCATTGCCACTTCGTTGCCGTTTTCGTCCTTGACGGGCGCGAATTTAACGTCGGCGTTGTCGAACATGGAAAACACTTCTCTCGCGTTGCCCGAAAACAATCCGACTTCGCCCAAAAGTTGTTCCTCTTTCTTTGAAAGAATGATGTCCTTGTTTCTGATTATCTCCTCAAAGAAAACGTCATAATCAGCAAAACGCTTGCTGTGTTTTAGTTCCTCGAGTCTTTCCTTTGAAAGTTCGCCGAGTTCAGGAGTGATGAAAGAAATTGCCGTCGAAAATTTGACATAGAGCATATCCGCTCTGTTTGACATCGCCTGATAGGTTGCGTCTCTTGCGTCTTGGTCGAGGCGCATTTTTGCATATCCGTAGAGGTAGGATATGTCGTGCATCATTCTCGTCATAAATTCGAGGCAATCGAAAAGCATATCCTCGTCTTTAAGTTTGTCGTGGTATTTCGAGAAGTGACCGATGCGTTCCTCACACTTGAAAAACAATTCTTCCCACGCGTCGTTGCCGGCGATGATGTCTTCGAGTTTCCATTTGTACTCGGCAGGTATTTGCTCTCTTGATTCGTATAACATATAGGCTTCCTTCCTTTTTAAATTTTTCGTTTATTATTGCACAAAAGCAAGTTTATTTGTCCTTTTTCATTCGATAAACAGCGTGTTGTCCAAAAATTCGGGCGAGCAAGTGAGGCGCACGCCGAGTTTTCTGAACGGGTTTTCGTCCGCTTTGAAAAGCATATGCGTCGAGTGTGCATCGCACCCCTCGAGAAGCGGAAGTTGTTCCATCGCAGTTGCCGCGTTCGCGTCGGATGCCGCGCAAATGGAAAGCGCGATGAGCGCTTCTTCGAGCGTGAGCGTCTTGTTATGCTCCTTGAGAATTTTGGTTTTGAGGTCGATGATAGGACCTATGACATACGGAGATATGAGTTTTTGATTGTCCTTTATGCCAGCCAGCATTTTGACCGCATTGAACACGCAAGCGGCTGAGGCGCTCATTTTTTTCGTGTTCTTGCCCGTGACGATTCTGCCGTCTGCAAGTTCGAGCGCAACCGCGCCGCAACCCTCGTTGTCATCGCTCTTCTTCTTTGCGGCTTCCACAATCTTTCTGTCGGCGACGTTTATACCGAGTCGCGACATCAAAAATTCAAGCCTGCTGACCGTATCTTGATTGCCAGTGCCTGTTTTGAGGTCACAAAGAGCCTTGAAGTATCTGCGCAAAACCTCTTGCTTGGACGCCTCTCTGCACGCTTCGTCGTCAACAATGCAATAGCCCGCCATATTCACGCCCATATCCGTCGGCGATTTGTAGATGCATTCCTCGCCCGTTATCTTTTCGAGAATGCTCTTGACGACGGGGAAAACCTCGATGTCGCGGTTGTAGTTGACCGTGATTTCGCCGTATGCGTCGAGGTGGAAGTTGTCGACCTTGTTTACGTCTTTCAAATCGGCGGTTGCCGCTTCGTATGCGACGTTCACGGGGTGATTGAGCGGAATATTCCAAATCGGGAAAGTTTCAAACTTCGCATAGCCTGCCTTTACACCCCTCTTGTTCTCGTGATAGAGTTGGCTGAGGCAAGTTGCAAGTTTGCCGCTTCCAGGTCCGGGGGCTGTAAGCACGACGAGCGGTCTTGACGTGGTGATGTACGGATTTGCGCCGTAGCCCTCGTCCGAAACAATCGTGTCGATTTCGTGCGGATAGCCCTTTGTGGGACGGTGGATATAAACTTTTACGCCTCTGTTTTCGAGTTTTTGCTTGTATGCGAGCGCGCCCTGCTGGTCGGTGAACATCGTAATGACGACGCAGTTGATGTAGATTCCCATTGCGGAAATGTTGTCGATCATCCTCTCGACTTCGCTGCCGTATGTGATGCCGTAGTCTGCGCGGATTTTGTTGCGCTCGATTGCGTTTGCGTTTATGCAAATGATGAGTTCCGCCTTGTCGCGAAGTTTTTGAAGGAGTTTGATTTTCGCCGCCTTGTCGAAGCCGGGAAGCACCCTTGCGGCGTGCAAATCGTCAAAGAGTTTTCCGCCGAATTCAAGGTAGAGTTTGTCGAAGCGATTGATACGCTGCAAGATATGCTCCGACTGTTTTTGCATATACATATTGCTGTCAAAACCGATTTTGTTCATAAGACGTCATTAAACTTCCTTTGTATTATTTTTATTCTGTTTTTGGGCTCTCTCACTGTGTAATAAATCACAGCTTCCCCCTTCCTCACGTGTTTCCCCGACCGCCGTTCCCCCTCTGCATACTTTGAGGGAACCCACGGCGTCCGCTCCGCGTGGGGCAACACT
>CAVFCJ010000017.1:0-23282 GCA_963620965.1 bacterium | reverse complement strand
AGTGTTGTCCCCCGCTACGCGGTCGCCGTGGGTTCCCTCAAATTTATGCAGAGGGGGAACGGCGATAGGGAAAACACCTGAGGAAAGGGGAAATTTTAATTAACAGTACACTCCCTACACTCTTGTAGCGGTCGAAAAACGCCCCTCTCAATGTTTTGAAAGGGGCGTTGACGCAGTTATTCGCTATTTGAGTGCCTTATCCGAAGACGGCGAGCAAGAAACCTGCCGCCACCGCCGACCCAATAACACCTGCTACGTTCGGACCCATTGCGTGCATAAGAAGATAGTTGCCTTTGTTGTATTGAAGTCCGACAACGTTGGATACACGCGCCGCCATAGGAACGGCGGATACGCCTGCCGAACCGATGAGCGGATTGATTTTGCCTTTCGAAATGACGTAGAGCAATTTGCCGATGAGCAAGCCGCAGATTGTGGCAAGCACGAATCCTGCAAGACCGAGGAACACGATTTTGAGCGTGGACAAGGTGAGGAAGGTCGAGCCGACTGCTGTTGCGCCGACGGAGATGCCGAGGAACAGAGTGACGATATTCATAAGTGCGTTTTGCGCGGTGTCGCTGAGTCTTTCGGTTACGCCGCATTCACGCAAGAGGTTGCCGAACATAAGGCTTCCGAGTAGAGGCGCAACGGACGGCAAAAGCAAGGACACGACGATTGTGACGAGGATCGGGAAAATGATTTTCTCTTTCTTGCTGACTTTGCGAGTGGATTGCATAACAGTCATACGCTCTTTCTTTGTGGTGAGCAACTTCATAAACGGAGGTTGCAAGAGCGGAATGAGCGCCATATACGAGTATGCCGCAACTGCGATAGGCGCAAGCAAATGCGGTGCGAGCGACTTTGTAAGGAAGATAGCCGTCGGACCGTCTGCGCCTGCGATGATGGAAATCGAGGACGCTTCGCCGCCCGTGAATCCCATTGCCGCCGCGAGAATAAGCACAAGGTAGATACCGCCCTGCGCCGCCGCGCCGAGAATGAGCGAACTCGGACGAGAAAGCATAGGTCCGAAGTCGGTCATTGCGCCCACGCCGATGAAGATGAGACAAGGATAAACGCCCGTCTTTACGCCTATGTAGAGCATATCGAGCAAGCCGCCGTGTTGCAAAACCCAACGATAGTTAACGCCTTGTTCAACAGCATTCCAAGTGATTGTTTCACCTGTTTCTGTTGTTATTTCTGCTACACCCGTCCACCACTCCGCATGGAAAATTTTGTCGCCGTCGAGTGCCGGCAAGTTGGTGAGAAGCATACCGAACGCGATGCCAACGAGAAGCAATGGTTCAAACTGCTTTTTGATGCCGAGATAGAGGAAAAACAGCGCGACGATGATCATCACGATTGATTGCCAACCGCCTGCCTGTCCGAAAAGGTGGTAGCCGCTGTCATTCCAGATATTCTTTAAGATTTCGCCTATATCCATACAAAACCTCTCAGTTCAATTCGCAAAGCGGTGAGCCGGTGCTTACGCTCGCGCCCTTTTGCACGAACACTTGTCCGATTTTGCCGTCCTTGTCGGCATAGATTTCGTTTTCCATCTTCATTGCTTCGAGCAGGAAAAGCACGTCACCTTTTTTGACTTGTTGACCGCTTGTCACCTTAACGGCGTTGATAGTGCCGGGCATAGGCGCGGTGACGGAATTTGCTCCTGCGCTTGCGGGCGCAGCGACTTCTTGCGTTGCCGCTTGAGGAGCAGCCTGAGGAAGCGCGGCTTCGTATTCGGCTTGAATGACAGCCTCGCCCTTTTCGACTTCGACTTCGTAAATTTTTCCGTTTAACGTAACTTTGTAAATCATTTTTCTTCGTCCTCCACTCTCTTGATGGATTTGAAACGCAACTCGTTGAGAGGCGTATTGGTTTGGTCTGCGACGATTGCCATAATCATAGCGGCGTCGCGCTCGTCTGTGTTGATAAGTTTAAGTTCGCCGCAAGTGCCTTTTGCGAGGGGTTGCTCGACGGTTTCGGTTGCGGTTTCTTCTTTCTTATCCTTTTTCCAGAACGTCATTTTTGCTTTGAAATTCTGCACTTTATCGTTCCATTCGGGGTGCTTTTCTTTGAGTTTTTCGCTTCCGTCAAAGATTTTGCCCACGAGCATAACGATGAGCATAAGCAGAATGAGAACGATAAACACAACCACCGTGCCTATGAGCGCAAGCAAGAGCGCGTCGGTGACTTTGAGGGGATCTGTTTTGTTCAAAATTCCGCAAAGTAGGATGTTATTCATATTTCACCTCTCATTCCTCAACGGGGGAAATGGTGTATTTGACCACTTTTTCTTCCTTTGCCTTGCGAGCGGCGAAGTATTTTTCCGTCACTTGCGGGAAAAGGATGTAGGAAAGCACGTCCTCGTCGTTCTTTGCAACGCCTTTTAGTTCCTCTTTGGTCTTTTCAAAGACGGGTTCGAGCGTATCGGCATATCTGCCCTCGATAGGTTTCTCGTCGCCGAGCGCCTTTTTCATAACTTCGGGATCGATAGGCGCGGGCGAAGTGCCGTACTCGCCTCTGCAATACGCTTTGACTTCTTTGGAAATATTCTTGTATCTCTCGCCGCAAAGCACGTTGCTTGTTGCCTGAACGCCGACCATTTGGCTCATAGGCGTTACGAGTGGCGGGAAACCCAAGTCCGCTCTTACCTTCGGTGTTTCGACGAGCACTTGCTCGAATTTGTCCATAGCGTTTTGCGCTTTGAGTTGCGAAACAAGGTTGGATAGCATGCCGCCGGGCACTTTGTAGGTCAAAGCGTCGGTGTCGGTGGTGAGCATCTTGGAATTGAGCGTGCCGTCTTTGAGATAGCCGTCTCTTATAGGCTTGAAAAAGTCGTTGACTTGTTTGAGCACATCGTCGTTAAGACCTGTTTCGTATCCGAGTTGTTTGAGGGCGATATTGATAGTTTCGGTTGCGGGTTGGCTCGTGCCGCCGCTGAAACAAGAGGTTGCGGTGTCGATGATGTCAACGCCCGCCTCGATTGCCTTCATATAGGTCATATACGCCATACCCGTGGTGCAGTGAGTGTGCAAAACGACGGGGACTTTGACTTCGTTTTTGATTGCGCCGATAAGTTCGTACGTTTCGTTCGGGGTCATCGTGCCTGCCATATCCTTGACGCAGACGGTTGCAACGCCCATTTCTTCGAGTTGTTTTGCAAGTTTTGCAAAAGCGTCGAGAGTGTGAACGGGGCTTTGCGTATAACTGATTGCGCCCGACACCGTTGCGCCGCACTTGATTGCGGTTTTTGTTGCGGTTTCGAGATTGCGCACGTCGTTGAGCGCGTCGAAAATGCGGATGACGTCGATGCCGTTGTCAACGGATTTTTCAACGAACATCTTGACGATTTCGTCGGGATAATGCTTGTAGCCGAGAAGGTTTTGACCTCTGAGCAGCATTTGGAGTTTCGTGTTGGGCATAGCCTTGCGAAGGTCTCGCAAACGCTTCCACGGATCCTCGTCGAGATATCTCAGACATACGTCGAAAACCGCACCGCCCCAGCACTCGACAGAGTAGTAACCCGCTTTGTCCATCGTGGGAAGAATGTCGGCAAATTTAGAATACGGCAAGCGCGTTGCAATCAAAGATTGGTTTGCGTCGCGAAGGACCGTTTCGGTAAAAAGAACTTTCTTTTGAGCAAATTCTTTTTTCATCATATAGCCTCCAAAAAATATTTCATTATAAGTATAACAAATTACGTACGCAAATCAAACGTTTTTGTGAAAATATAGATAAAAATTTATTTATTTGTCATTTCTATCGAAAAACGGCCGGGAAAGGGGCAAGCGACACGCTTGAAAAACGGAGAGCGATTGCCTTTTTCTATCATCTGAAAATCAACAAACTCAAATCGCAAAAAAACAACGCCTCGCAAAAGCGAGGCGCATATGGGTTTGTTTGTCAGGTTTTATTATTTTTACAGTTTCACTTACAATCGGAAAGCGGCAAAAGGGTTACATCAAACGAGCCGTCGTCATAGATGTCAATGAGCGTTCCGCCCCTTTGCACATTGCGTTTGACTATACCCCTGTATGCGTTGTAATCTATGCTCATTCCGTAGGTCAGGCGAATACCCTTGTATGTCATAGACAGCGTGTTGAGGTGGTCGTGTCCCATAAACATCCCCTTGCAACTGCCGAATTTGACCATTTCGCCGAAGAACTTGCCCTCTTTGGTTTTAGGATAGCCGAAATAGTTGTCCTTTTCCTGCACGAATCCGAGATGATATGTCACCTCGCTCGAACCTCTGTAACACTTCTCCCACCCTTCCTTAAACTCTTTGGGCGGAATATGGAAAAACGCGAGCGACTTTGCAACCTCGCCGTCTTTCGAAAGGGCTTGAATTTCCTTTTTATACCACTCGATTTGATCGTCGTGAATCACATCGAAACCACTGAAAAAATTCCAAGCGAGATAGGCATTGCTATCGATGAACATAAGCGCGGTGTTGAGCGAGCCGTCCTCGTTGAAAAGGGGTATGCAATAGTTGCCAACGCCGAATATGTCGGAGTCGCCCTTTTGGAAGTGGCAATGGGGTTGAGAGGAATAGAAATCGCCGAGTTGCTCTTTTTTAAGTCTTGCCCAAACCTCGCTGTCGTGATTGCCGAAAACCACCGTCCAGTCCACACCGAGTTTTTCCATGGCGGAAGCGAACATCTTTGTGGATTTGAGGTTGTTGAGAGTGCCTTGATTGAGCAACGGCATAGGATACACCATATCCCCCGTGACAGCAACGAAGTCCGCATTTGCGTTTTTGACAATCTTTTCAACCGCCGCAAGAGCGAGTTTGTCTTTCTTGCGAGTGCCCAAAGAACCGCCGATGTGGATGTCGGTAAGTTGCAAAATTCTGAAAGGCTTGCCTTTCTCTTTTACAATAACTTCTCTGCCGTCGCGTTTTTCGAAACGTCCGTTCATTTTAACCCTCCATGTCATCAATCGACGTTTTATCTTCGTTTTCGGTCGCATCAACGTCGTTTTGTGCGATTTTCTCATCGGTTTCGGCTATTTGTTCGAGAGAACGTTCAACGCCTTCGACAACATCGGTTTCGACTTTTTCAACGATGTTGCCATCCTCGTCAAGTTTGACTGACGGGTCTATGACGTCTTGGGGATCGACCTTGCCGTAAAGTTCTGCAATGAGCGATTCTCTTTCCGCACTTTCCTCATCGGTGAGAGCCTTGCCCGATTTTCTCGCTTCGATAAAGTAGCGGATTCTCGTGAGTTTCGCGCTTGTAATCTTATATCTGAACGAAGCGATAAGAGCAATCGTGATAAACACCGCAACCGAAATGCCGAGCGTCAAGCGAACGGTGAGCAAAACCGTATCCGATTGTTGCACGTATGCCGCAGGGTCGTTCGAGGTGTTTTCGACGTAGCCGAGCGCGCCGATAACCCAGCCGACCATACCCACGCCGAGACCGCCGCCCATCTTTCTTGCGAGTGTCATCATGCCGCTGTACGTTCCCGTCGGGCGTTGACCGGTTGCCATTTCGGCAACGTCCACCGTGTCGGGGAAGATAATCCACGGCATCATTTGTGCGCCGCCGAAGCCGAGGCCCATAATAAGCGAGACAATGGGAACGAGTACGGGCGGTGCCCAACTCGGGTCCATTGCCGCAAGCATAATGCCTCCTGCGATGTAGAACGGAAGTCCCATACGGAATGCGAATTGCTTGCTCTTTTTGTCCATCATAACGCGAGCGAGCGGGAACATAACGACCGCCGCAACCATCATGGGTGCGATGATAAACAATGAGGACATTTTCATTCCGAACAATTCGTAGCCGTGCCATACGTCCGTTGCATAGTAAACCGCGAGCGCGGAGATGATATCCATGCAGATAAACGCGGTGACATACATCACGATGTGCCAGCGATAAGAGCGATTCTTATAAGGCACAGCATAACTGTTTGCAAATTGTTTGAGATTGAAGTGCTGTTTCGGTGTTTTTGGTTTTATACGTTCTTTTACGAATATGCCACAGATGACAAGTCCGCCGCCGAACAGTGTGCCGAACACCAAACTCATACAGAGCCAAAATTGCGTCGAGTTGAGTTGAGGAACGAACAGAAATCCCGTTCCGTCAGGGTTGGTGAGAGCCTCGATGAACATAAGCGGCAAAACGTAGCCGAGTCCCGAAGCGATAGCTGTGAAGACAAGTTTGACTGTGTTTGCGTTGTTACGCTCTCTGAACGAAGGCGTAATGTCGCTTGCCATCGAGCAGTACGGCACTTGCGTAACCGTCGAGCAAGTGTTCCACAACAGATACATGATGATTATGTATGCCGTGAATCCGCCCACGCTCACGCTCCATTCTCTCACAGGCAGAAAAACGAGGAATATGCACAAAAACAAGGATATTCCGCCGAAAAACATATAGGGTTTTCTTCTTCCCCACTTGCCGCGCGTATTGTCGGAAATGAAGCCCATAAACGGATCGGTGATTGCGTCCCAGAACTTTGCGATCATCATAATCGTGGAAGCAATGGTCATAGCAATGCCGTTTTTTGTCATGTAGGCGAGCATAACGCACGACATCATGCTCACGCCGCCGCCGTCCATAAGACCGCCGATGCCGTAGGCGAGTTTCTCTTTGAGAGGCACTCTGTCCGCTTCCGCTATAGGTTCGGGCGTTGTCGTTTTGGTTTTTTCTTTTTTCACGTTGCACCTCGAAAAAGGATTTTACAAAATCAATTCTAACATACGCGCGAGCGCATAACAACCCCGAAATACAAAAAAACCGCAGAGTTTCTGCGGTTTTTCATTGCTTTTTCAAACGAAGCGGGGCGTTTTTGCGTATTATTTGCGTTTTTATCGACCATGCGCCGAGATTTTTGCGCCTTCCGAATCCCACTTCTTTCGAGATTTGAGATTACTTTCTCGTGCGAATTTCCTCGCTCACGAAGTTTACAAACTCGTCAAGCGACATGGTTTTGGTTTCGGCGGTATCTCTAAAACGCACCGCAACCGTGCCGTTGTCCGATTCTTGTTGACCGATGACGAGCATATACGGCACTCTATCCACGACTTGCGCTTCTCTTATCTTGTAGCCGATTTTCTCGTTGCGGTCGTCGTATTCGGTGCGAATCTTTGCCGTGCGCAATGCTTCGTACACTTTTCTTGCGTATTCGTCGTGCTTTTCGGACACGGGCAGCACCTTGACCTGAATAGGAGCGAGCCAAGTCGGGAATTTGCCTGCGAAATGCTCGGTGAGTATGCCGATAAATCTTTCGATCGAGCCGTAAACGACGCGATGCACCATGATAGGTCTTTGTCTTTCGCCGTTTTCGTCGACATATTCCAGTCCGAAGTTGAGCGGCATTTGGAAGTCGAGTTGAATTGTACCGCATTGCCACGTTCTTCCGAGGGTGTCTTCGAGGTGGAAGTCGATCTTCGGTCCGTAGAATGCGCCATCACCCTCGTTGACGATGTACGGAAGCCCGATTTTTTCAAGCGCGGTGATAAGTCCGTTTGTTGCCGCTTCCCAGTCCTCGTCACTTCCCATACTGTTTTCGGGACGAGTGGAAAGTTCCACAAAGTATTTGAATCCGAACTTGCTGTACACTTCGTTGATGAGGTGAACAACACCGATGATTTCGTCGGTGATTTGTTCCCTTCTCATAAAGATGTGCGCGTCGTCTTGCGTGAAGCATCTGACTCTGAAAAGTCCGTGAAGCGCGCCCTTGAGTTCGTGACGGTGTACAAGTCCGAGTTCGCCCACGCGCAAGGGCAAATCGCGATAACTGTGCGGCTCGCTCTTGTAAACCATAACGCCGCCCGGGCAGTTCATCGGTTTGACGCAATAGGTTTCGTCGTCGATGATTGTGGAATACATATTGTCTTTATAGTGGTCCCAGTGACCGCTCGTTTCCCAAAGATGACGGTTCATAATCATAGGCGTGGACACTTCGACGTAGTGGTCGCGAGTGTGAATTTCGCGCCAGTATTCGATGAGCGAGTTTTTGATTGCCATACCGTTTGGCAGGAAGAACGGGAATCCCGGCGCTTCGTCGCAGAGCATAAATAACTTCATTTCCTTGCCTATGCGGCGATGATCGCGCTTTTCGGCTTCTTCGAGAAGTTTGAGGTAGTCATCGAGTTCCTGTTGAGTTGCAAAAGCAGTGCCCTTGACTCTCGTGAGCATCTTGTTGTTCTTGTCGTTTTTCCAGTATGCGCCCGACTGTCCCATAATCTTGAACGCTTTGAGGGCTTTTGTGTACGTGAGGTGAGGACCTACGCACATATCGATATACTCGCCTTGCTGATAGAACGTGATTGTCGCGTCTTCGGGCAAGTCCGCTATATGCTCGACTTTGTACTTCTCCCCTCTTTCCTTCATAAGCGCAACCGCTTCTTCGCGATCAAGCGCAAACGCCTTGATGGGCAAGTTCTCTTTGACGATTTTCTTCATTTCTGCTTCGATACGAGCAAGGTCGTCGTCGGTGAGTTTGGTGTCGCCGAGGTCTACGTCATAATAGAATCCTTTTTCGTTTGCAGGACCGTACGCAAAGTCCGCTTCGGGGAAAAGGCGTTTGATTGCCTGCGCCATAATGTGCGCGGCGGTGTGACGGATAACATGCAATTCCTCTGCCTTGTCGGTGATTTCGCCAACCGTACCGTTGTTGTAAACAACTTTCATAAAATGCTCCTTCTATGATTGAATTTCATATATATTTTCATATATTTCAGCGGCTTCCAAACAAAAAAGCCCTCGAAAAAACGTACTGCTACGTTTTTTGCAAGGGCGCATAAATGCTCGGTTCCACCTTGATTTTTACTCGTTTTATCCTTTGACGCAAGGTATGCGGCGACGCTTACTGCAATTTCGGCGCGCGACTCCGGAATGGTCTTCGCTCGACCCTCGCAAAGAAACTCACAGCGAACGTTTCTCTCTCTGGGTGCCAAAAAGTCGAGTTACTCTTTCCTTCACAGTCTTTATAAAATTTTCGTTTAGATTATAGCACCCGATTTTTAGGCTGTCAAATTATTTTGTTTATTTGACGTTTGCGCAAATGAACGCGGCGATGATAACATCGCCGCATAGGTTTAATTGTTTTCGGGAGCAAAGTCAAAAATTTCTTCCTCTCTCTTTTCCCACACCTTTGACGGAAGCGCATCGAAAACAATCATACCGACAGACATAATTATTGCCGCAATAAGACCTCCGTTGAGTTTCAATTCAAATGCATTAGTTCTTATTTCGTCCATTGTCGTGTTTACTATTTCCATTGTTGCAACGGACAATGCAAACGAACAAAGCAAGAAAACCAATATCGCCACCGCCAATCCGGTGTTTGCTGCGTTGGCAGCCTTTCCTCCGACAATAGTTCCGCCGAGATAGCAGCCCGAAATCGCCATAACTATGATAAGCAAGAAGAATCCGAGCGACATCGTATCCGCGCCCTCATACGCGAGTTGCGCAAGCACACCATTAGCAATAAGTCCCTTTGCATATGCTTTCGCGATAAGTTCCTCTCCTGCCATAAAATCTTTTGCGGTGAAGCTCCCCAATTGGTCGATGAGCGCTTGTGCGTTTTCCGTATATTTTTGATATTGAAGACTGGTAGATTTCGTAAATTCTTTTTCGTCTTTGCTTGTTATGCAGCCTGCCATTGCGCTTGCGTCGAGAGTTGTTTCGTATTTGGCAGATGAGGATTTGCCGGAAAATTGAACGTCGAATACTGCCGTAAAGCAAGGTGCAAAACAGCAACCGATAAGAATAATCGCAAAAACAAAAGTCACGATTCTCGGCACAAGAACCTTTGCCGTCCTTGCGGTCTTTGCGTCCGCAACGAATCTTTGCGCAAGACAAACGCCGATTGCAAGGCTTGCAAAGAACAACGAAGCAATCATTGCGCCGGCAACGTCGGCCGCCGACACTGCGATTGCACACGGCAACAGCGCGCACAAAGGCAAAATCATAAGGAACGGCACGAAAAAGTCGAGTTTTGCGTGCTTGTCGTCCTCTTTGCCTTGCAAAAAATCTTTCAAGTATGTCACAAACGCCACAATCGACAGAATCGATATGGTGAATGTGAACAAAATATTCAACAAGAACAAGATGCCTGCGGTTATTATTTGCGCCCTTGTTGCGCCATTTGCGTAACCGTCAACGGAGAGTTGATACGCAAGCATTTTTACAACATATTTGCGAATCAGATTTTCGGATTCATTGGACAAAACGATTTTCGTTCCGCGAACATCGTCCATAACCGAGCTGTCCAAGTCCTCTATCAAATCTGTGAGTTTGTCTTCGAGTTTTTCGATTTTTGCAACGTCCTTGTCTTCGTCGTAATGTCTTGCGCTCGCAAACATAAGTTCGATGTAATCAACCGAATAAATGCTCACCTCGCCCTCTATATAATCTTCATCAACGTCGATATATTCCGCTACCTTGCCGGTTGATAAACCGAGAACGCCTGCAAACGAGAGTGCAAACAAAAGCACGCATACAAAGGCAACAACCGACCTTTTCACAAGAGTGAGAATGCCCTTTGTAGTATGCTTGACCTTGCGACGCTCTGTCTTTTCCTTTTCTACGACAGTGGCGCAACCGGGATTTTGGACTTGCGGTTGAACGCTTTGGACGTGTTCCTCGCGAGATTCTACCCTTGCGCCGCATTTCGAGCAGAACTTTGCCCCTTCCAAAATGGGTTCGCCGCATTTTTTACATTTCGGTTTGAATTCCTTCCCACAAAACGGACAAAAAGCAAACTTGTCGATAATAGGTTTGCCACAATTGCTACATCTTTTGATTTCTTCCATATGAATCCCTTTTGCCAAAATCCAATAAAATCGGATTCGACAATTCTCCCTTTGTTTTCACAAATTATTATAACGCACTGTCCGCATTTGTCAATGCCAATCACGTGCGCTTGCTATCAATATCACTGTCGCAAGGCAATATCACTGCGGCAAAGCCGCAATATAACTGTCCGCAAGGACAATATCGCTTGCGCAGGGCGCAAATATCACTGCGGAAAAGCTGCAATATAACTGCACGAAGTGCAATATCACTACGCCAACGGCGCATCTATCTCTTTCTTTTGGTCGTTGCTTAGCGTAATTAGCGTGTTGTCAACGCCGAGTTTGTAGATAAGATTCTTCATTGCTGTGTCGAGCGGTTGACCCTCGCGATAGTCCGCTTGGAAAATCCAGTCCACTCTCTCGTGTTTAAGGAGCGGTTGCACCTTTTCTTTTTGTCCGTCCTGATAGAGAGCAATCGAGTGCCCGCCCGACAGTTTGACAAGTTTCATACACGGCACGTCCGTGAGCCCGTCGCCGAGATAAATCATATTGTTGAAAAACACTCGTCTTTCGCTTTCGGGTGTGGAAGCGTTGACCGCGGTGTTGTTGCTGATGTCCAAAACGCCCTTGTTTATGCGGTATACAAACTGCGTTTTGTTTGTGTAGTTGACCGCCATTTTCGCCCAAATGGCTTTGCCGTCCTCGCCGTACAAAAACTCGCTTGCAAAAATCTTTTTGAAGTGCTTTGCAATGCTCGTTCCGTCTATAATCTCTTTAAGCCCCGACGAAAGAACGTAGTGTTCAACCTCAACGCCGGCTTCTTTTCCGTATTCGTTTATGCGCTCGAACCAACCCTCAACGCCCAGCAGATACACGACATGTTGTCCGCACTCGACAAGGTCGTTTCTTCTTAGCGGTGTGCCGTTTGCTTCGGCGCGAACCATCATTGCGTACATATAAGCAAGCACGCTGTCCATTTGCTGTTCGGAAGCGAGTGTTTGCGTACCGTCCCAAAAATCGTCGGGTTGCATACCGAGGCTCGGGATAAACGTATACTCTTGCATATCGCGTGTGATAAGCGTTTTGTCAAAGTCATACATTATCGCAACAATAGGTTTTTTCATTTCGGCGTCACCTTTGAAACTTTTTTGCAAATTGTATTATAACACGTTCCCGTGCGCATTTCAAGTAGGTTATTTTACTCCCCCCATACATGAACTTATCTCGTTCGAAGACGGAACGCGAGCCGCAAGGAAACAGTTTCATTTCGCTTCGCTGGATTCCCACGCTTACGCTCCACGGTGATTGTGCGCATTTTGCGCAAGCCTACGGCTTTAATTTGCACAAGTGCAAATGCAATCACTCCAAAAATATCGACGTTCGGAAACCCTTGCAAGCAAGTTTCCTCACTCGACATTGACGGAATGACAACGAATCATTCGGCTTCGTAGCCGCCCAAACGTCACTCGTAGACAGGCGGAGCCGTATTTTATGGGATGACGAAGAATCGTTGTGAGCATCCACTTCCGCCGTTGCAACTGCCGAGCCGCCTCAAAGTTGCAACCCCTTACGTCACAAACAAATGCTCTGATTTGTTTGTGACAGGACGTTTGCGCCAAAATATTTGTCAAGCCATCTTGAAAAGATGGGTGACAAGTGTTTTGCATTCGGCGCAAAAACAATTATTAATTGTTCACATATGAAGTGTTTTTCTGAATAACGTCGTGCGCGCCGCCCTCTTTTATGCTGATTGCGGAAACGAGCGTCATCTTGGCGTTTTTGTGCAAGGCCTCGATCGTCGTTGCGCCGCAGTTGCACATCGTGGATTTAACCTTGTACAAACTCTTGCGGACGTTGTCTTTAAGGCTGCCTGCATACGGAACGTAACTGTCCACGCCTTCCTCGAATCCCAGACCGCTCTTGCCGCCGAGATCATAGCGTTGCCAGTTTCTTGCGCGATTGCTGCCCTCGCCCCAGTATTCTTTGACGTAGTTGCCGTTGATGACAAGTTTGTTGGTGGGGCTCTCGTCGAATCTGGCAAAGTATCTGCCAAGCATAAGGAAGTCCGCGCCCATAGCCAAAGCAAGCGTCATATGGTAGTCTTGCACGATTCCGCCGTCCGAGCAAATGGGGATATAAACGCCCGTCTTTTTGAAGTACTCGTTGCGAGCCTCTGCAACTTCGATAAGCGCAGTTGCCTGACCTCTGCCGATGCCCTTTTGCTCGCGTGTTATGCAGATAGAGCCGCCGCCTATGCCCACTTTTATGAAATCTGCGCCGCAGTCCGCAAGGAAGTTGAATCCGTCCTTGTCAACGACATTGCCCGCACCCACTTTGACTTTGTCGCCATAGTTTTTGCGGATATAGTCGAGAGTTCTCTTTTGCCATATGGTGTAGCCTTCCGACGAGTCGATGCACAAAACGTCCGCGCCCGCTTCGATGAGAGCCGGCACTCTTTGCTCGTAGTCGAGAGTGTTTATGCCTGCGCCGACCATATATCTCTTGCTCGAATCCAAAAGTTCGTCGGGATTCTTCTTGTGTTGATCGTAGTCCTTGCGGAAGACCATATACAGCAATCTGCCCTCGTCGTCGATGATGGGAATAGAATTGAGCTTGTGATCCCAAATGATGTCGTTCGCCTCAATGAGCGTCGTGTTTTGCGGCGCAGTAATAAGTTTTTCGAGCGGAGTCATAAACTCTTTCACTTTGAGAGAGGGCGACATACGGCTCACTCTGTAATCGCGGCTCGTCACCATACCCAAAAGTTTGCCATTGGACGTTCCGTCGTCGGTAATGGGAATCGTGTTGTGCCCCTTTTGCGCAACGAGGTTAAGCACATCTGCGAGCGTATTTTCGGGAGTAAGGTTGCTGTCCGACACGACGAAACCCGCCTTGTATGCCTTCACCTTTCTGACCATTTCCGCTTCGCTTTCGATGGATTGCGAGCCGAATATAAAAGAAATCCCGCCTTCTCTTGCCAAAGCGATTGCGAGCGTGTCGTTGCTCACCGATTGCATAATGGCAGAAGTCATCGGGATGTTGAGCGATATTTGTGGTTGCTCCCCTTTTTTGAATCTGACGAGAGGCGTTTTCAAACTCACGTTTGCAGGAATGCAATTCTCGTCCGTGTATCCCGGGATGAGCAGATACTCGTTGAAAGTTCTCGACGGTTGATTGTAATAAATAGCCATAAGTCCCTGTCCTTTACTCGAAACGCATATTCCGTTTGAGATTGTAAATTTTATCCATTATATCACGAAAACAAAATAAAGCAACTTGATAACAAAACATAAATGAAAAAGTAATGTGCAATTTTTGCACTTTGCACGTTGTCCTCATCGATAACAATCGGCGCACAATATCCGCACTGCTTTATGCTTTCGGCAACAGCGTCAACCGCACCATCGTTCTTGCGAGGGTTTTTGTCATACGGCTTAACGTCTGTGATTTTCAACTTGATAATTTCCATATTCCACCTTGATTTTTGGTATAAAAAAAGCACACCATTGTGATGCGCTTTGTGTGTTTGAGTATATAAATCCTCAATCTATCTATTTTTGTCATAGTAACCTTTCGCTTTTAGGTAGTCCTCATCGCCTTGCACGTTCGAGTAATCTCTCTTGGATTTCACTTTTTCTTTTCTATCAGCAAAGAAATCAGCCCAATACGGGTTTTCGTTATCGAATATCTCAACTTCTTCGGGTGTCATTGCCCACGGATAATCTTGAAACAAATTATAGATTTTCTTTTTATCAAAAGAGAACTCGTATTCCCCAATAGGTGGATGTTCTCCAATGTAATCTACCCAGTAAATACGGTCTGTGCTTTTTTCTTTACGAAAAACAGTAGTATAGTCGTTATTTTTCATATCCGTTACTTCCTTTTTGTTGTTTATCGATAGGAGTATTGATATACCCCATTATAGGCGAAAACTCTTTTAACGCCTTAAAATTATCAAGGTCAATTAATTGTGAAGACGTTTTGTATGCGTACCCATATGTTGAATGGGTTTTTTGGCACCTGAATCTGTCTTTTAAGACTTCCATTGTTAATTGCTTGAAGCCGTTTTCACGAGCCGATTGCAACTCTAAGTACTGCAAACCTTGTCCTTCTTGTTTCCTAACTACTGAGCAATGCTTGCCTGTTATTAGTAGATATTCCCTATCAGAAACTATATGCTTAACCAATCTTTTTACGGCATTATAATCGTTCGTATCTTTTTCCTCGATTGTTTTTAATTCGGGGATAGCCGCGATTTCATCCCACTTATGCGAAAAGTAAACTCTACTTTCCCCACCTCTGAAATCTAATGCGTCAAATCCCTCTTTGTTCGCAATGTACAAGGACGCAATCACGGAGTGCCTTTACAAAGGGACAAAACGAAACATTGAGAGTGAAGACTCAAAAAACGCAGTGAACGGGTAAGTGACGAGGAGTTGTTTACCCGCTTGCTTTACTATGGACTTTCGCAATTAAACTTAACGCAGGACGAGGTCTGGCTTATGCCTTTCGGACTGTTGCTTGACTTGTGGGAGTGCCATAAACAGTATAACGGAATATCCAAACCCAAACGAGAGGTGTTTATAGACGATATTTTGCCGGAGGGACTCTAAAAAGTGCCATAAAATCTTGAAAATTACAACGATTTGTGGTATAATATTCTCAAATAAAGATTTGGGAGCATTGCATGGAAAATAAGATTAAAGTTTTTGAGAATAAACAAGTTAGAACTCTTTGGAATGCCGAGGAAGAAGAATGGTATTTTTCGGTTGTTGATGTAGTCGAAGTTTTGACCGACAGCGAGGATTCAAGGAACTATTGGTATGTATTAAAAAATCGCCTAAAAAAAGAAGGAAGTGAACTCCTTACATTTTGTAAGGGGTTGAAGATGATAGCTCCTGATGGCAAAAAAAGACTAACCGATTGCCTTGATACAAAGGGAATTCTACGTCTTGTTCAGTCAATTCCGTCACCGAAAGCAGAACCTTTCAAAATGTGGCTCGCTAAAATCGGAAGCGAAAGACTCGACGAAATAGCCGATCCGGAAAAAGCCATACTTCGAGGAGCCGATTATTATAGGGCAAAAGGCTATACGGAAAGTTGGATAAATCAAAGGCTTCAAACTATAGAAATGCGAAAAAAACTGACTGACGAATGGAAAGAGCGTGGTGTTCAAGAAGGCAAAGAGTACGCAATTTTAACCGACGAAATGACGAAGGCTTGGAGTGGAATGTCCGTCAGAGAGTATAAGGAACTTAAAGGAATAAAAAAAGAAAATCTCAGAGATAATATGACGGACATAGAGCTTGTCTTAAACATGCTTGCAGAAGTTACCACAACGACAATTTCCAAACAAGAATCTCCCACAACTTTCAAGCAAAGCAAATCTATTGCTAAGCGTGGCGGAAAAGTGGCAAATGTTGCAAAAAAAGAGTATGAAGAGGCAACCGGATTAACTGCTGTTTCACCGCTTAACGCAACAGACAAACCTGCTCTTGAGGTCAGAAAACACGAAGATGAAGAAGACGAGTAGCCTGACAAATGCAGGTATACAGTTGGAAGGTGGCAACTTCCCTGAAAATGCCTCGCTTGTCATAAAGACGGTTGATGTCGCCAAAGACGAAGGCAAAACCGTCGTTACAACAATAGCCGAGCAAGAATATGACAAAGAAGGAAAGGTCTATATTTTCGATATTTCCGTAGAGAGCGAAGGCGTAAAGGTTCAGCCGAACGGCAAGGTAAAGATATAACCGATACTGCAGTGCTTGAAAAAATTTCCTATTTATGGCGAGACATAGACACCAAACAAGAAGTTGCTGTCGGCGATGACGTTACTCTCAAGGGAGAAACTTATCCGTTTTATTCGGATAATCGCTTGGTCGGAGACGAAATCGTAGGACCATGCGTTGTCGGCAAATATGAATTTGTGTTTAAGTATGAAGGCGTGGAAAAATTCACTATCCCTGCCACGATAACCGAACGCAACTTCAAAAAAATTACCACAAGCGACGAATTTGACACAACCGACTTACCTACTATATATGGCAGCTTGTATTACTACACGATTGTAGGTGAGGTAGACGGTCAACTTTATGTTATGCAAATGCCTGCCGACGCTTCGAAAACGGACGCAAACACAACCGAGACGGAAGCAAGACTTGTAACGGCAGGTGAAGACGGCGGACTTACTCTCGGTTCTCAATTCGATTTTGTATTTACAATGTTTAGATATTACCAGAACAGCTGGGTTTATTATCCGAGCGATTCTCGGGATGTGGAAAACTTGCTCGTTGACTTCGGCACAGGTTATTACGGCTCCGTATATGCAAGCGACGGTGTATCTCTTGGCGGTTGTGTAATATACAGAAAAGGCTGGACAAGTTTAAGCGGCGGAAATATAGCAAGACACTATACCGAACCTAATAGTTCTACATACGGTCATCTTGTAAAGTTTGCCTCGGACGGAGCGGTGACAATTTACGCTCCTCGTATGGGACAAACTGAAAACAACAGATTGCGTCTTGTGAAAGACGGAAACAAATACGTCTTCACAAG
The DNA here is from genome assembly GCA_963620965.1 of bacterium. GTDB lineage: Bacteria > Bacillota > Clostridia > Christensenellales > CAG-917 > CAG-475. The sequence goes on along the minus strand of CAVFCJ010000017.1, from coordinate 5,980 downwards.
TGAGGATGCTACAACGGATACCCGCACTTCATACCCTGTATACATTTATCGTCATTATTTCCCGATTACCGAAAGATATGAATTCGTCGGTGATAAAGGAGCTTGTTATAAAGAATACGACGGCAATCCGATAACGTTTAATTTATACAAAGACTTTAATATTCACAATGAAGAAATTACCGATTTAGGAGCACTTGTAAAAAATAATATGCAAGGCGATAACGGAACTTTGTATAGATTCGCATACGGTGAAGGCAAAGGAGAAAACATTGTAGCAGCCACCATACAAGGCGAAAACATCACCGGACCGAATGCGGTAGGAGATTATGTTTTATTCTTCCAAAAACAAGAAAAAGACGGATCATGGACGACATGCGGGCAAGAATTATGTTACTTTAGTATAATGGAAAGTTCAACGTAATAATCCATCAAAGTTTTTATAATATCAACAGAACCGTTCGCATGAAATTGTGGGCGGTTCTATTTTTTACAACTTCAATACATTTTATAACGGACAGAACTATGGTGAGTAAATTTTATGGTGGGGTACGAAAACATAATAAGGGTACGAACTTTTATGCAAGGGGTACGAAAAAATTGTCAAGGGTACGAATTGTATCAATAATGTCGCCCTAATACACACCAAGAAGACAAAACAAGAGCGGTTTCTTTGTTGTGATTTTTTTGAAAAATTATATAATAAATTATGCAATAAAACACACAAAAACCACCGCATTTTATCGCAATTCCACGCAATAAAAATGAGCACAAAAAAACAGAAAACCCTGCTAAACAGTAGGGATTTTGTAAAACTGGTGGAGGTAACAGGGCTCCCCAAACAGCGATTGTTACCAATGGTCAATCGCGTGCAGTGTGACTGCAAGCATAGTGTGGGAAAAGCCACACTATGACCGTGCAGAAGGGCGCACAAATGTGCGCGGTGCGGAACGCACTTTCGAGCAATGATAACTACACAAACATAAGAAAACCCCTACTATTCAGTAGGGTTTTCGGGTGTTGGTGGAGGTAACAGGGCTCGAACCTGTGACCTCACGGATGTGAACCGTGTGCTCTAACCAACTGAGCCATACCTCCGTATCCTCGCAAAATATGCGAGAATTTGTTGTTTATGATTTGTACATTCTCTTACGAGCCGCTTCCGCTTTCTTTTTGCGTTTTACGCTGGGTTTCTCGTAAGCCTCTTTTTTGCGGAGGTCACCGATGATGCCGTCGCGCGCACATTTTCTCTTAAAACGGCGAATTGCGTTGTCCAAACTTTCGTTTTCACCGACTCTGACTGTTGACATCTTTTTCACCTCCTCGAATTTAGATTCCTTTCTATTATACACGAAAAAAGTTTGATGTCAAACGAAAAAATAAGCAAGGCAAATTAAATTGCAAACTTACATGGAATACAAAGGAAAATAATTGCGGTTGCAACAAAAAAGCGTGTGGGAAACACGCAATTTGGCAACGAGACGTTGCAAAGATAAATTCAATGCGAATATCTCGAAAATGGTTATTGATTATCTTGGGCAGCTTTGGCTTCGCGGACGGCTATGGCAAGTTGTCCTGCGCAAGACGTGTCTTTCATTCCGCAAGTCAAGCCGTCGAGTTTGCGCTCGATTTCCTCAACCGTCATCCCCTCAACCAAAATGGGTATGGCTTTGAGGTTGCCGGGGCAACCGCCGACAAACTGTACGTTGGTGATGACATCGCCGTCGATGTCGAATGATATTTCTCTTGCACAAGTGCCCTTGGTGCGATAATTGTAGTGCATTTCTATCCCCTCTTTTTACGATTTTATTTGATTTTCAGTGATTCTATTGCAGTAAATTCGATTTTACCGTTTGATTTGATATATTGCATTGTACTATGCAAAATTCGTTCGGTCAACGATATTTTTGCGTTTTTGCAAATCAGTCGAGGTCGTATTCAATCAAGGTTTTGCCACCCTGCAACGTTTTGACCTCGATTTTATGCCCGTCCAAAACGGCGTACGAACGTTCCGCGCCTTCGGGCGACAAGCCGAGCGCGCCAACGCAAACGTAAATCACGCCGTCTTTCACTTCGAGCATGGCGCGGTGGAAGTGTCCGTAAAACACTATATCGCCCTTCTTTGCGTTCTTTTGCGGCAAATCGGGATTGCACTTGTGACCGTGCGTAAAGAACAGCGTGCGTCCGTACCATTCGCACGAAAAATTATCGTCGATTGGAAAATCGCTTATCATCTGGTCTACTTCGCTGTCGCAGTTGCCCTTTATTACAGTGATGAAATCCTTTGATTCGTTGAGCATTTCGGCAACCGCCATAGGCGCATAGCCTTCGGGGAACGGATTGCGCGGACCGTGATTGTATATGTCGCCCAAAAGAACGACTTTTACGCTCGAATCGCTTTTGCGAGCGTTGTTTACTATATCGAGGAATCTTTGGATGTTTGCGCTCGAACCGTGAACGTCTGAGCCAATATAGAGTTTCATATCGAGTCTCCTTATTTTCAAAACGAGTATACCACACCGCCGCTCGGTAGTCAAAGAGGAAGCGGAATTTGTGGCGTAAATTGCAATATTTTGTCTTGCGAGGTTTGCGTACATATGTTATACTATTGTAAACTATCCGGAGGGAAATATGAAAACAGTCAGACTTCGCACACCTTTTGAGGTTGGTTCAACGCCGCTCGCGGAATATCCGCGTCCGCAGTTTGCAAGAGATAGTTACGTCACTCTCAACGGTGAATGGGATTATGCCATTTTGCGCAAGAGCGAGAGTTTCGACGGCAAATATCAAGGCAAAATACTCGTTCCGTTCTCACCCGAATGTTTGCTTTCGGGCGTTCCCGAAGGCACGAGAGTTACGCCCGACGACGTACTTTACTATCATCGTACGTTCAGTCTCGACGCAAACTTCGTCAAGGCAGTCACGATTCTGCACTTCGACGCTGTGGATATGATTTGCTCGGTCAAACTCAACGGCATTTCCGTAGGCGAGCATATCGGCGGTTACATTCCCTTCTCGTTGGACGTATCGTCAGCGGTCAAAGTCGGTGAAAACGTCATAGAACTCGTCGTTACCGATCCCTGCGACACGAGTTATCACACTCACGCAAAACAATCCTCAAAACCGGGCGGAATCTGGTATACGCCGCAATCGGGCATCTGGCAAAGCGTATGGATCGAGAGTATGGATGAAGTGTACCTAAAAGACGTAACCATCCTTCCCGACATCGACACCGACACGATCAACTTCAAATTCGACAAATCAGCAAACGTCCCCGTCGACGTCATCGTTATGGACGGCGCAAATGCCGTTTTCAGCGGTCAATTTGACGGCGATACCGCAAGCATAAAACTCGAAAATTACGAACTTTGGTCGCCCGAAAATCCTAAACTCTACGATGTGGCGTTTAAGGTGGGCAACGACATCGTGAAATCCTACTTCGGTATGCGCAAATTCAGTTGGGTCACCGACAGCAAGGACTTCAAACGTATGGGGCTCAACAACAAGCCGTACTTTCACACCGGTCTTCTCGACCAGGGCTACTGGTCGGACGGTATGCTTACTCCGCCCTCTAACGCAGCTCTCGAATGGGACGTCAAGATGGTCAAAACTATGGGCTTCAATATGCTCAGAAAGCACATCAAAATCGAGCCTTTGCGCTGGTACTACCACTGCGACAAAGAAGGCATTTTGGTTTGGCAAGATATGGTCAGCGGTGGCACGAAATATAACTTTTTCTACATAGGTCTGTTGGCAACCGTGTTCGAATACCACATCAAAGACGACAACGAATCGGGCTACAAGAAACTCGCACGCGCAGACAAAGAAGGTCGCGATGAGTTTGAAAACGAACTTCGCGTCACGATGAATCACCTCAAAAACGTCGTATCCCTCGCGGTATGGGTTCCCTTCAACGAGGGCTGGGGGCAATTCGACTCGGTGCGCATAACAAAAGAAATGAAGAAAATCGACTCCACCCGCCTCATCGACAGCGTGAGCGGTTGGAACGATCAAGGCAAAGGCACGTCGGACACTAAGAGTTTGCACATCTACTTCAAGCCCTTGTTCGTACCCAAGAACGACGATCGCTGCTACATCCTTAGCGAGTTCGGCGGATACGCAATCAAGACTGAGGGGCATATGTACTCGCCCAACAATCAATTCGGCTATCGCATCTACAAGAAGCCCGAATCGCTTGCAAAGGCAATCAAGAAACTCTACGAAAAGACCATCGTTCCCAAAATCGACAGAGGTCTTTCGGCGACCGTCTACACGGAAGTGAGCGATGTCGAACAGGAAATGAACGGTCTTGTCACCTTCGACAGACGCGTCATCAAAGTACCCGTCGATCTTATGCGTGAAATCAATGCACAACTCGTCATCAAAGACTAAAAACCCCGCTATTATGCGCTTCGTTTCTTCGGGAGCGGAGCGCAATAATATTGCGAATTTTTCATTCTAACGATACAAAAGGTGAAACTATGAGCCTAGCAGATCAAATTTTTATCGAAACTTGCCGAAATATACTCGACAACGGAATCAGCGACAAAAACCTAGAAGTGCGCCCAAAATGGCTTGACGGAACGCCCGCACACACAATAAAGAAGTTCTGTATCGTCAACAGATACGACCTCTCCAAAGAGTTCCCGATTATCACCCTTCGCCGCACCGCTTTCAAATCCGCAATCGACGAGATTCTTTGGATTTGGCAGAAAAAGAGCAACAACGTACACGACCTCAATTCGCATATTTGGGACAGTTGGGCGGACGAAACCGGCTCCATCGGCAAGGCGTACGGCTATCAACTCGGCAAAAAGAGCGTATATCCCGAGGGTGAATTCGACCAAGTGGACAGAGTGCTTTACGACCTTAAACACAATCCGCAATCGAGGCGCATACTCACCAACATCTACAACTTCGAGGACTTGCACGAAATGCACCTCTACCCTTGCGCATACTCGATGACTTTCAACGTCACGGGCAACAAACTCAACGGCATTTTGAACCAAAGAAGCCAAGACACGCTCACGGCAAACAACTGGAACGTCGTGCAGTACGCCGTGCTTCTTCATATGTTCGCGCAAGTGAGCGGACTGGAAGTGGGCGAATTCGTACACGTCATAAGCGACGCACATATTTACGACCGTCATATCCCCATCGTAGAGGAAATTTTGAAGAATCCGCAATACCCCGCGCCGACTTTCAAAATGAACAAGGACGTAAAGAACTTCTACGACTTCACCGTTGACGATTTTGAACTCGAAAACTATCAGTACACCAAACTCGACAAAAAAATCGAAGTTGCGATTTGAGTTTTGGCAAAACCAACGTTAAATATAGCAAAAAAACACGCTGAAAACGGCGAAAAAACAGCGTAAAAAGCGCGTAAAAACGCACGAAAAACGCCGTTATTTTTCAAAAAAATGAAAACAATTTTTGCAGTTGACAACAAATGGGGGCTCGGCAAGAAAAACGACTTGCTGTTTTCTCTCAAAGAAGATATGCGCCATTTCGTCGCGCACACGAAAGGCAAAACCGTCGTTATGGGAAGCAACACGCTTCTCTCTTTTCCGAACGGTATGCCGCTCAAAAACCGCACGAATATCGTGCTTAACCCGAACGGCACGGACGAAGACGCAAAAACGAAAGGATATATCCTCGTCAAATCCCTCGACGAATTGTTTGCAACGCTCAAAAACTACGACGGCGAGCAAACCTACGTCATAGGTGGCGCAATGATGTATCGCACGCTTTTGCCCTACTGTGACACGGCGTACGTCACCAAAGTTGACGCAGACGGCGGCGCGGAAGTATTCCACGAAAACCTCGACGAACTCGACAACTGGCAACTTGTCGATGAGGGCGAGCAAATCGATGACAACGGTTACAAAATCCGCTTCTGCACTTATAAAAACAATAACGTAAAAGAGTTTTGATAAATATATATTTTTAATTATCGTTAAGAGGATGAAAAATATAATAA
>CAVFCJ010000016.1:0-23327 GCA_963620965.1 bacterium | reverse complement strand
TATCCAGACTCACCGAGCAGTACTATGCGGGCGAGAGCGACCTTTTTGCCGTCAGCATCGAAAAGGGCAGGCGCGAAAAGAACTTCATCGCCGACGGCGTTGCAAAGGGTGTTTGCGAATTTACCGAACTCACAATCTTTCCTCTCAAAACCAACGATTATACGGCGATTTCCTACGTCATATCTGCCGACGACAAGACGGTTTCGGGAGAGATAAAATGCTCGTCGAGCGGCGAATTTGCGACATCTATCGCACTCGATTTTATTCCCAAAACCATAACCGTCACGGCAGGCGAAGCGCCGTCCGACATCGAACTCAATTCCGTTCTTGACGGCAAATTGTCGTGGAGCGATGCCATCAACATCGCAAAAGAAGCCCTCAAAGACAAAATCGACCAAGAGTACGCCGAAGGCAAAGCCGCGCGCGAAATTTACGTCAAACTCATCACCGCCGACCGCGAAAGTTACTATTATTACGTATCTCTCATCGGCGACGGGGTGGATTATTGGGCGATGTTGATTGATCCTTCGACGGGTAATATAATAAGCAAAAAATAGTTTGAGCGTGCTATTTTGCAAATAACTTTGTCAGGCACGGCTTGCCTCAAAATCGTGTACGCCTATGTACACTGGGTTTTTATTCAAGCCGTGCCTTTCGTGTTTTTTATCAAAATATCGCGCTCAAACCGTTTACACGTGTTTTCGAATACACAAAAACTTATTCGATGCCTACTTATAAACGGAATGTGCTAATTCGTAGACGGAACACGAGCCGCAAGGCGGCGAGCCTATGAGCGCCGAACTTTCGTCACGCACAAGCCCATTTGCTCCAATCGCAACAAGTTGCAGTTGTTCGCCTTTGTGCTTTGCGTTCCTCGTCCCACACGCCAAAAACTGCGCTTTCATCATATAACTCAAACGCAAGTTCGCTTGTTTTTGACGTGCGGGAACCCTTGTGCGTGTAGTACAAGCGACTGCGCCGTCTGTTGGCCACTGCCTGGCGCACAAAGCGCAGTGGCATAATGAGAGGACGATACCTATCTATGTGAGTGCCGACTTCCCCTCTTGCGAACGATGTGCAATCTTGCAGAGAAATGGCGCAAGTTTGAGCAATAGGGGAAAGCCCGAAGGGAAGGGGTGATATGTTATTTAAGGTACACGTCGCTAAACTTTTGCAACGGTGAAAGGAAAAATATTCTAATCCAAATTTTAATCAAAAAATCTAAAAAAACACCGTCGACGACGGTGCTTTTTTATGCTAATTTCAGATCAAAGCAATTAGTTGAACAAATCTTTGAACGCTTTGCCGAATTTGACGACCGGTGCTTTGCTTGCTGCGATCGTGATCGGTTGCTTCGTGAGGGGGTTGAAGCCTTGTCTTTCTGCTTTTTCTTTGATTTCGTAGGATGCAAAGTTTGCGATTGCAACTTTGTCGCCTGCTTTGAGTGCTTCAGCGATGACCGCCGCATATGCGTCTACCGCTGCGGTTGCGTCTTTGATGGAAAGGTCGGCTTTTGCTGCCACTGCTTTGATAAATTCTGCTTTATTCATTTTGTTTCCTCCTTAGGGATTGTACCCACATTATAGACGAAAAAAACGCCCTTTGCAATACTTTTTTTATATTTGCTCGTCAAAAGCGGTTTTATACCTTGCGCTTTCGGCTCTCAAACTTACAGTTTGAATCAGTTTGCGATTTTTGTTTCGTATTTGACATAAATGCGGTTTTGTATTGTTTATTTGCTTGTTTTGCGTATTTACATTCGGTTTAAGTTTTGGTATAATCATATCAAATCTAAAAATTTCGGAGGCGAATTATGGCAAACGGCTACGGCATTTCCAAATGGCAAGATGCAAAGCAAATCAATCAAGAGTTGAAAAATTTGACCGATCAACCGATCTATTGCGTATCGGAAGACTCTCTCAAAGACATCCTCAATCATTTCGATACCAAATGCGCAAAGTCCAAAGAAATTACGACTGAAGCAAAGAAGTACATTCCGGGCGGCGTTCAACACAACCTCGCATTCAACTTCCCGTTCCCTATGTGTATGGAAAAAGCTGAGGGCGCATATCTTTACGATCGTGACGGCAATCAATACATCGACTTCCTTCAAGCGGGCGGTCCCACCATTTTGGGAAGCAACTTCCCGGCGGTGAGAGAAAAAGTTTTCGAACTTCTCAACAACTGCGGTCCCGTAACCGGTCTTTTCCACGAAGGCGAACTTCTTTTGGCAAAGAAAATCAACGAATTGATGCCTGCTTGCGAAATGTTCCGTATGCTCGGCTCGGGCACGGAATCCGTTATGGCGGCAATCCGCGTTGCACGTTGCGCAACAAAGAATAAACGCGTCATCAAATGCGGCGGCGCATATCACGGCTGGTCCGATCAAATGGTTTACGGCTTGAAGATCCCCGGAAGCCGTCAATTCCTAGAATCTCACGGCATCCCCAACTGCTATGGCACAACCGACGAAGTTCGTCCCAACGACCTTGCAATGCTCGAAGCAATGCTCAAAAAGAACGTTATGCGCGGCGGTACGGCAGCAGTCATCGTAGAGCCCGTCGGTCCCGAATCCGGCACTCGTCCCATCGACATCGATTACAACCTCAAAGCTAGACTCCTTGCAAAGAAATACGGTGCGCTCTTTATCTTCGACGAAGTTGTCACCGGTTTCAGAGTCGGCATTCACGGCGCGGCAGGTTACTTCTTCGACGAGCAATACGGCTACAAAGTCGACAACAAACCCGTCACCATCAACGGTAAGCCTTGGATCATCGAGGACAAGAAACTCGTCGACGGCAAAGTCGTCAAATTCAAACGTCAAGGTACCGGTAGAGATATGTATCCAGACCTCACCGTATTCGGCAAGATCGTCGCGGGCGGCTATCCCTCCGCAGGCGGCGTAGGCGGCAAGAAAGAATACGTTTCCCTTATGGCTGCAGGTCTTGCAGGCATGGGCAAGAAAGCGTACGTCGGCGGCACTCTCGCTGCAAACCCGCTCAGTTCCTATGCAGGATATCTCGCAATCTGCGAAATCGAAAAGAACAACGCTTGCGAAGTCGCGGGCAAAGCGGGCGACCGTCTTGCAACCGGTCTTAAAGCACTCGTGAAGAAATACAATCTTCCTTACGTCGTCTACAATCAAGGCAGCATCGTCCACCTCGAATGCACCGGCGCAATGAGTTATGACTTCTCCAATATGAGTTTGCTCGGCTCCGTCATCCCAATGCTCAAAAAGAAACCCGAAATGCTCAGAAGAAAGGTTGCTATGGAGCAAATGGGCGCAGCATATATGGCAAACGGCATCGTCACTTTGGCAGGCAGCCGTCTTTACACCTCTATGGCGGACACGGACGAAATCATCGACGAGGCACTCCGCCGCTTCGAAAATGTGTTCAAGACAGTCGTAAAGTGCGAAGATAATGCAAGATTTGAAAAGAAACCTCACTAAGCGATAACATCGTCGGCGCACAAAGACGTGCGCCGACGTTTTTTTAAGGCAACTTGTTTGCCTTGCGATACGAATGGTCAAACGACGTGAAAATACGATTTTGAAGCGTATAGTCGCAAAAATAATAACTTGATTTTTCGTCTGCGTTTGATATAATATCGATAAAGCAATAATAATTGTCGTGCGCATACGCGGCAGAGTAGGAGAAAAGTATGAACGAATTGATTGTTGCAAACGTCAAAAAATACGCGAATATGCTCGCGGAAAAGAAGTATTTGCAAAGCGGTTACATCGCGGTCAGAGAAGAAGACGGCATCGTCGTCATTCGCCCGAGAATAAATTATTCCGACCTCAAGGAAGAAGATTTGACTTTCGTCAACGACAAGAATATCGAAACGCTCGAAGGCAACTTCCGCGCGGCGGCGGTTATCTTGTTCTGCGCAATCCGTCAGGACAAAGAGGCGCAGGCGGCGGCAATCGTCGACAGTGACAGCACAGTCGAATTTTCCAAAAAGAGAAAAACTCTTATGCCTATCCTCGACGATATGGCGCAGGTTTGCGGTGTTTCAATCAAATGCGCGCAAAAGAATGTCGCTTCCGATGTCGTTGCGGCTCTTTCGGGTCAACGCAACTGCTGCTTGCTTCCTGAAGCGGGCGCGGTCGTGACGGGACGCACTCTCGACGAAGTTTTCACTGCAACGCTCGTTTTGGACAAGGCTTGCAATGCCGAAATCCTCGCAGAGAATAAGGGCGGAACGCAACATATGAGCGCATTGAACGCACTTTTGGAACACGTCGTGTTCAAACTCAAATATTCCAAAACCAATCAAAAGCAACAAAAGGCTGCCGAGAGCGGTGAAAAGGAACAAAGCGAGGAAAGAGCATCCGCAATCGTCACAGACGAGGAAAAGAAAGTTGCGCAAGACATCAAAGACGCAGGCGTAAGACTTCTTGACGAAAACCTTGTGCAAGGCACTTGGGGCAACATCGCCGTAAAACTCGACGATCAATATATGCTCGCAACGCCGTCGGGAATCGATTACGTTATGCTCAAGCCCGAACAAATGGCAAAAGTCAATATGGAGACTCTCGAATGGACAGGCACTAATAAAGCCACAAGTGAAAAAGGTATTCACGCGATTTTGCTCAAAGGCGACAAAAATATCAACGCAACCATTCATACGCACCCGTTCTACGGCTGCATCCTCGCCGCAATGGGCAAGGCAATGCCCGTTCCCGAAAAGTATCAGGACGTTTTGGGCAAAGAGATTCCGTGCGCAAAAGCGGCGCTTCCCGGCACGAGCGGACTCGTCAAAAACGTTTCTGCGGCAATCGGTGACGCACCCGCTTGCTTCATGGGACATCACGGCGTTATGGTAAGGGGCAAAGACCTTGAAGACGCATTTGTGATTTGCCGTGCGCTCGAAGACGCTTGCCGTGATTATCTCGCAGAATAATCGAATATAAAAAGCAATCGAATATTCAAACGATACGATATCGAAAACCGCAGTTTTACTGCGGTTTTCTTTTTCACCGTTTTGTCGTCGTTCGTTTTTATATTCTTTTGTATTTTACCCGTTTAGATAATGAAAAAGCACTCATCGAGTGCTTTTTTCATTAGGGGAAAATTATTAGGAACAATCAAATGAATGATGCGTTTTTTAGTTTAGCGTTGATCGTCGCAACGAGATTCGTCCATATCGCCTTCGTTGTACACTGCAGGACGTCCGAAGAAGCCTTTGAAGAACTTTTTGACGCGCAGTGCAACAATCCAGTCGCCAAGCATGGATATGCCGTGCACGATGAGGAATGTGCCTACCATAACCGTGAGCGAGATTGCGCCGCCGATGGGGTCGAAGAAGGTGAGGAAGCCGAAGATGATTTCAAGTATAGAAAGTATCAAAAGCGCCCACCAGTAGGGAACGTGGCATCTGCCTGCCGAGATTGCAAGCGACAATTCCGAAATGCCTTCAACGATGAACCACATTGCAAAGATGAAGGGCAAAAAGCCTGCCACAACGCCCTCGTTTGCCAGCAATATGATGCCGAGAATGGTTGTGATTACGCCGTCTGCGAGGAATGCGCCGCCACCTACGAATCTCGCCGTGGTGAAGAATCCGGCAATTTCCACAATGCCAATCACAAGCACGATTGCGCCGACGATGTATGCAAGCACAGACATCGTCGTGTCAACGGGCAGACAGAAGCAAACCACGCCTGCCGCAATCATCAATATACTTGCCAAAACCCATAGAATAGTTGTTGATTTTTTCATATTTTTTACCTCTTTCGGTTTGTTTTCTACACATATTATATATGCCTCAAAATTGCAGTCAACAACACGTTATGCCATATGCGAGGAATAATACACATAGGTATAAAATGTTGTTTAATAACGGCATAAAAAACAAAAAAAACCGTTGCCGTTTGAAGTGAGAATTGCAGTATTTGAGAAAAATCATTGGCGAACGATTGTACAAAACAAAATCGACACCGCTTGAAATTTGTCGGGACGTGCGCTCGAAGTGCATGCGCACGCTCAAAGTGCATATTGACTTTTTATTAATAAATGATAATATATTTATATACGTTTTATCCGAATGACGCGCGCCGTTTCGGAAAAGATAAGGGGTAATATGTACAAAGAAAGCAAACTCGCAAAAAACAAGGCGTTCGGACTATTGCTGATGATTCTGGGCGTGTTCGGATTTTTGATTATCATACACAGATTGTGCTGCTACAAATTCGAGTATGACGAAAAATTCAGCCCCGTAGATTACGGAAAATTCAACATTTTGTCCTTTTTCACCATTCAATCGAACGTGTTTGTATATGTGTATCTCATTTGCGCGGGGCTTGCTTCTTTCGGCTTGAAAGGCGCAAAAAAGGTCGCATACAATCCGCTCGTCGGCGCAATGGCAACGACGTATATTCTCGTGACAGGACTCGTTTACACCGCAGGAATCCCTATGGGATTTACGCCGCCGTTTCAATGGCATGATTCCTACCACGCAATGAGCAGTTTCATTCAAGTGTATTTTCATATGATTATACCGCCGATTATGCTGATATTGTGGTTCTTTCCGTTCACGAACAGGCGCGCGAATCACAAAGCCGTGTGGGCGTTTGCGATATATCCGCTTGCGTACTCTCTCTTTTCAATAATTCGAGGCGCGGTTGGCAGAATGCACTTCTATCCCTATCCGTTCTATCGTCCCGAATTTATTTGGTCGATATTCTCAAAAGGCGACGTAAACTATCCGCTCGCGTACTTTTTGATGTTTCTCGTGCTTATGGCGGGGATGTTGCTGTTTGTCGGCATCGGCAGACTTATGATGCTCATAAACGACAAAATGATTGACAAAACTTTTGACAGCGACGAGTACGAGCGCATCGCAGGCGAGCAAAGCGAGACTGAAGTCGTATAATAAAACTATCGAACAGCGATTATTGCAAAAAAAGCACTCCCGAGAGCGCTTTTGAATGTCGAGTTTTTATTTGCTTATTGTGTTTTCTTATTTCTTGTTTACGTCGAGCATGCGTCCGCAGTATTCGCATTTGACTTGCAGATTGTTGCTTGTTTCGGTTATGCCGCCGCAGTACGGACAGCGCACGGTGTACATGCCTATGTCGTCGGGGCGATTGTTGATGGGCAAAATTTTTGTGCCGTCGATTGTGTAGTTGCAAAGATATTGCTTGTCCACGCACACGCGCACTGCATTGACAACGTCCTTTTTCGGCATCGAAAGGTGATTTGCAATCTCGGTTGAATCTCTAAATCCTTCGCGCTCGATTGCGTCGATAATGCGCGGATATTTCTTTTTGAGCGAGTAGTGCGACCAAGTTATAGGCGAGCCGTAAAATCCTAACACGACAAACACAATACCGATTGCCATAATCGCCGTGAAAAGAGAGCCTTTTTCAAGATTCGTTGCGCCGACAATGGTCAGCACGACGCCCAAAGGGAGCAAAACGGTGAGAGTGATTGACAAGGCGAGTTGTTTTGAAAGATCTTTTTGGAGTTTGCTTTTTTCGTTTTTCATAAGAATATTGTATTGCAAACGTCGCAAGCCGTCAAGGGAATGCCTTTATTGTTCGCTCGATATTGTAGCGCATTCGCGTATATACTCGCCTTGTTCGTTTCTTGCAATGTCGTATTTCCAAGCGGATTGTTTTTTTGTCGCGAGCGCAAAAATTATGCCGATCGCAAGCCCGACAAATGCGGGTATAAGCCATCCGAGACCGAATTTGTATAGCGGGAAGTTTGCCTTCATAAAATCGATGAAGGGTTGCGCTTTAAGCCAAGCGATTGCGTTTGACGGCAGCGCGGCAATGAAATCGAATATCGCCGCAATCAAGGTTAGAGCAGTTGTCGAAACGTATACACAGCGTCGGTTTTTGAACGTTTTGCCGAAAAGACCGAGCAAAATCAACGTTATCGCAAGCGGATACAAAAACATCAGCACGGGAATCGCATATGTGATGATTGCCGTCAATCCGAGATTTGCCACCAAAAACGATATCGCGCAGAACACGACCGCCCAAGCGCGATACGGGATGAATTTCGGAAACAGTTTTGCAAACGTTTCCGACGCGCTCGTGACAAGACCGATTGCGGTTTTTAGGCAGGCGAGAGTGACTGTGATTGCGAGAATGATTATGCCTGCTTTGTCAAAATAGTAATTGCTGACCTTGACAAAAATCTCGCCGCCGTTCGACGTACCCGTAAACAATGCGCCGCTTTGTGCGCCCACAAGCGCAACGCCGAGATATATCAACGCCATAAATGCGCAACTCAATGCGCCTGATTTGAGAGTGCTTTTCGCAACGGAAGTAGGCTCGGATACGCCTTGCTTGCGGATTACGTCGATGACGACGATGCCGAATGCCAAACTTGCAAGAGCGTCCAACGTGTTGTAGCCTTCCAAAAACCCCGTCGTGAATGCTTTGTCCGCATAGTTGCCCTGCGCAGGTATGCCCGACACGTCGCCCATAGGCTTTACAAGAGCGGTGATGACGAGAACGGCAAGAAAAACGAGAAACAGCGGAGTGAGAATTCGCCCCACCCAAGTGAGAATTTTGCCCGGGAACAGCGAAAAGACAAGCACGACGATGAAAAACGCCGCGCTGAAAATCGCAAGCGCACCCTGAACGTTGACATCGCTTCCGAGCATATGTTCGACGGCGACGGTGAAAGGAACGGTTGCGCAGCGAGGCACCGCAAAAAACGGACCTATCGTCAAATACAACGCGCACGTGAAGAAAATTCCGTAGCCCTTGCCGACTTTGCTCGAAAGTTCGATAAGACCTTCGCTTTTGCTTATGCCTATCGCCGCAACGCCCAAGAGCGGAAGTCCGACACCCGTAATCAAAAAGCCTATCAAAGCGACAAAAACTTCTTTGCCCGCAAGATTGCCCATATATATCGGGAAAATCAAATTGCCAGCACCGAAAAACAAGCCGAAAAGCATTGTCGCGATGACGAGCGTCTGTCTGAAATTCAATTTTTGTTTTTGTGCTTTGTCGAGCATAGCGGAGATCTCCTTTGAAGAATAATTAAACGCTTCCAATCGCTTCTTTTGCGTCCCGCGTTTTTTAGTCGATTGAGTCAAGTATATGTTGCAAGCGTCAATCCGTCAAGGAAAAGCGGCGCAAAAGCTCATAATTAAAATATTATGTCATTTATATTTATTCGACTTTCCGTGCCTATCCACAGTTGCACGGTGCAAAGGATGATTGTTGGTGTAAGATGATTTACGCTTTTTGTGCAAGCGAGATGTTTTGTTTATAAAGCCGTACGATTGTTTGTGCATGCGCTTGAAAACAAGCGGGAAAAGTGTTATCATTGTCGCATAAAAGGAAGTGAAATATGGCGTTTAACATTGTTTTGGTGGAGCCCGAAATACCGCAAAACACGGGCAACATCGTGCGCACTGCGGCGGCAACGGGGAGCAAAGTGCATTTGATAAAACCCATCGGTTTCGATATAAGCGACAAGGCGCTGAAAAGAGCCGGGCTCGATTACTGGCATCTGACGGATTTTATTGTTTACGAAAATCTCGAAGAGTTTTTCGAGAAAAACGCGGAGGGTAGAGTTCACAAGGCAATTGAAGGAAGTTGGCATATCGACGACAATTCGATAGACGGAAAAACGCCGCACTTTTATTTTTGTTCGACGAAAGCAAAATTGCGCTACGATGAGGCAAAATTTTCGCAAAACGATTTCTTGTTTTTCGGCAGAGAGTCGAAAGGGCTTCCCGAAGAACTGCTTCACGACAACTATGATATGTCAATGCGTATTCCTATGGTCAAAGAGGCTCGCTCGCTCAATTTGTCCAACTCGGTTGCAATCGTGGTGTACGATGGTATGCGACAACTCGGATTCGACAACTTGCTTTGCGAAGGACACCTCACGAAGTTTTGAGCTGATAGAATTTTTTGGATATTTGCAAAACAAATAAAACACGATATGTGTTATCATATCAAATAATAATGCGGAAAACGGCGGGAAAGCGCCGTTTTTCTATTGCAAAAGCGGTTGATAAAACACGATATGTATAATATATTAAAATGCAACTTCCGAAATAAAACACGAATAGTGTTTGAAAAATGTGATTGTAATACTGTGTTATAGCGTGTTGTATGTCGGTTGTGTTTCACGTCAGGCATTATCGTATAAAGCAGAAAAACTTAATTGAGGATTTCAAAACCGCAATGTTTGCATTTTTCTTGAAATTTTTGCGCGTGTGTGATATACTAACTATCGCTAAAAATATATTGATACGCGCATGAAACGCAAGCACATGCTGCATATGTGCAAGTGCGCCTTGATAAATTTTAAGTTGAAATCTCGAAAAATCAATTTTCTTAAAGGAGAATATCTATGGCAAAAATGACAATCCGCGACGTAGACGTCAAAGGCAAAAAGTGTTTGGTTCGTTGCGACTTCAACGTTCCTATGGTTGACGGCGTAATCACCGACGAGAACCGTATTAACGGCGCGCTTCCCACAATCAAGTATCTCGTCGACAACGGCGCAAAAGTTATCCTTTGCTCGCATATGGGCAAGCCCCACAACATCTTCACAGAGGGATTCGGTCTCAACAAAAAAGAGAAAAAGGCTGTCGAAGCACTTCCCGAAAACGAACAAGCGGCGGCAAAAGCCGAATATATCGCAAAGGCTCTCAAAAACGATCCTAAGAAGTTCACTTTGAAGCCCGTTGCGGACAAACTTGCAGAGCATTTCCCCGGCAAAGTCACCTTTGCAGCCGACCTTGTAGGTGAAGACGCACACAATAAAGTTGCGGCTCTCAATGACGGCGAAATCGTGCTGTTGGAAAACACTCGTTTCGACGCAGGCGAGGAAAAGAACAGCGAAGAACTTTGCAGAAAACTCGCCGATTTCTGCGACATTTACGTCAACGACGCGTTCGGCACGGCACACCGCGCTCACGCAACCACCGCAGGTATCGTCCAATACGGATTCGCACCCGTCGCAGTGAGCGGTTTCCTCATCGAAAAGGAACTCAAATTCCTCGGCAATGCGGTTGAAAACCCCGTTCGTCCCTTCGTTGCGATTCTCGGCGGCGCAAAAGTTGCGGACAAACTCAACGTCATCGACAATCTTCTCAACAAATGCGACACGCTCATCATCGGCGGCGGTATGGCGTACACCTTCATAAAGGCACAAGGCGGCAGCGTAGGTCTTTCCCTCGTTGACGACGAAAAAATCGAATACTGCAACAAGATGCTCGAAAAGGCAAAATCGCTCGGCAAGACCATTTATCTCCCCGTCGACACCGCAACTTGCGCAGGATTCCCCGACCCCATCGACGCACACGTCGACATCGAATATTACGAAAGCACCAATATTCCTGCCGACAGAGAAGGGCTCGACATCGGTCCGAAAACGCAAGAGCTCTTCGCGTCTGCCGTCAAGAGTGCAAAAACCGTCGTATGGAACGGACCTATGGGCGTTTTTGAAAATCCTCAACTCGCCGCAGGCACCAACGCAGTTGCAAAAGCAATGGCAGAAACCGACGCAACCACCATCATCGGCGGCGGCGATTCCGCAGCGGCAGTCGCACAACTCGGCTATGCCGACAAGATGACTCACATCTCCACCGGCGGCGGCGCATCGCTTGAATTCCTTGAGGGGAAGGTTCTTCCCGGCATTGCCTACCTCAACGACAAGCACTAATCGGCGAATAACGTCGTCAGCATACATTCGCTACAAAATCGCGTACGCTTTGTACGCTGGGTTTTGTAGCGAACGCACGCTTCCTTGTTCTTCATCCGATTATTGCTGTCGTTACACAAAAAACAAGTGAGCGTACAAATCAATAAAACCAAACTTACGCCAAAGGCGTACAACATTAAAATACCACTTTTTAGAGGCTAATATGAGAAAACCCATTATCGCAGGAAACTGGAAAATGAACAACACCATCGCCGATACGAAGGCACTTATCACCGACCTTGCGCCGCTCGTTAAGGACGCGCAATGCGATGTCGTCATCTGCACGCCGTACACCGACCTTGCAACCGCTGTCGAAATGACAAAAGGCACTAACATCAAAGTTGGCGCAGAGAACGTGCACTGGGCTGAAAAAGGTGCATTTACTGGCGAAATTTCCGCAAAAATGCTCGTCGAACTTGGCGTTGAATATGTCATCATCGGTCACTCCGAACGTCGTCAATACTTTGGCGAAACCGACCAAACCGTCAATGCTCGTGCAAAAGCGGCTCTTGCGGCAGGTCTTAAACCCATCATTTGCGTGGGCGAAACTCTCGAAGAAAGAGAAAACGGAAAAGTCGAAGAAGTGCTCGTCCGTCAAACGAAGGGCGCGTTCGACGGTATCGATAAAGACGAACTCGACAATATCGTCATCGCATACGAACCCGTTTGGGCAATCGGTACGGGCAAAACCGCAACGGCGGAAGTTGCAAACGAAACCATCGCAATCATTCGCAGAACTATGGCGGAACTTTATTGCCCCAAGTGCGCGGAAAATCGCGTTCGTATTCAATACGGCGGAAGTATGAACCCCAAGAACGTCAAAGAACTTATGTCTATGCCCGAAATCGACGGCGGACTTATCGGCGGCGCGTCTTTGAAGGCGGTCGATTTCTCGCAAGTCGTCAACTACTAAGTTTTTAACGACTAATCGGAATTTAGCGTTCAAAAAAAGGATTGCCGAGTTTTGCGTGGCACGACGTGCCGCAAAATCGGCAATCTAATCGTATAAAAATTCAACTTACAACAAAAAGGATATAACTATGAAAAAACTCGTTTTGGTTGTTATGGACGGCGTCGGAAAGTCGAAAACGGGACTCGGAGACGCTGTTACGCTTGCAAATACGCCGACTTTGGATATGCTCTTGAAAGAATGCCCGAACACTTACATCAAGGCGCACGGCACGGCGGTCGGTCTTCCCGGTGACGACGATATGGGCAACAGCGAAGTCGGACACAACGCGCTCGGCTGCGGTCAAGTCTATTCGCAAGGCGCAAAACTCGTTGAGGAAGCCATCGAAAGCGGCGATATTTTCAATTCCGCCGCGTGGCAAGAACTCAAAAACAACTGCGTCGCAAACGCAAGCGCAATGCACTTCATCGGCTTGCTCTCGGACGGCAACGTACACAGCAATATCGGACATCTAATCGCCTTGATTAAGGGCGCAAAGCGCGACGGAGTGAAGAAAGTGTTCGCTCATATCTTGCTTGATGGCAGAGACGTTCCCGCAACGAGCGCGCTCACTTACGTCGATATACTCGAAAACGCTATGGCGGAATTGAACGACGACAATTTCCACGCCTGCATCGCAAGCGGTGGCGGTCGTATGGTAATCACGATGGATAGATATTTCGCAAACTGGGATATGGTTAAAGCGGGATTCTACACCCACGTTTACGGCGAGGGCAGAGGATTTGCGAGCGCAACCGATGCAATCGAAACTTACCGCAACGAAAATCCCGGCGTTATCGACCAAGATTTGCCCGCTTTCGTCATCAAAAAGGACGGTCAACCCGTCGGCGCAATGCACGACGGCGACAGCGTGATTTTGTTCAACTTCCGCGGTGACAGAGCCATTGAAATCTCTATGGCGTTCGACAATGCGGACTTCAACGGCTTCGACAGAGGAAATATGCCCAAAGTGCTTTACGCAGGTATGCTTCAATACGACGGCGACTTGCATTTGCCGACGAGATTCCTCGTCGAACCGCCGCAAATCAAGTACACGCTCAGCGAATTCCTCGTCAATCACGGCGTGAAATCCTATGCAGTGTCCGAAACACAAAAGTACGGTCACGTCACGTATTTCTGGAACGGTAACCGCTCCGAAAAATTCAGCGACCAACTCGAAGTTTGGGAAGAAGTGCCTTCCGACAAGGTGTCCTTCGACCAACGTCCGTGGATGAAATCAGCAGAAGTCACCGACAAGGTTATCGAAGCGATCGAATCCGAGCAATACGGCTTCATTCGTTGCAACTATCCCAACGGCGATATGGTCGGACACACCGGCAATCTCGACGCAACGAAAATAGGAGTTGAAGCGGTTGATCTCGCTCTTACAAGACTTCTTCCTATTGTCAAAAAGCACGACTACGCTCTCATCGTAACCGCCGATCACGGCAACGCCGACGAGATGCTTGAAAAGAACAAAAAAGGCGTCATTTCCGTGCGTACCGCGCACTCGCTCAATCCCGTTCCGTTCATCGTCTACAACTACGATTGTGAAATCGCAAACGGCGCATTCGGTCTTTCCGACGTAGCGGCAACGGCAGTGAAGATTATGGGGTATACTCCCGACCCTCACTGGAATCCGTCCATAATCCGCTAAACGGCGAATAGCTTTGTCAAAGCCCTTTGTCCATCAACTCACGTACGTTTTAGTACGTTAGGGTTGCTGTCCAAGGGGCTTTTTCGCGATATTCATCCGTTTAGCGAATTATGGGGTGGGGTGAAAATTAGGGTTGCCGTTCGGGTGCCTCTTTCGCGTTATACATCTGTTTGGACGGTCTTATTTGATGATTGAAATTAGCATTACAATTTTTATAATGAATAGAGGAAAAATAAATCAAATAAAAAAACGGACACTTGTGCTGAGTATCCGTTTTTTTCGGGTGTGGGCGTTGCCCACCCGCAATTATTAATTATTCATTATTAATTATTAATTCCCTCGGGTGCGGTAGTGCCGTTCTCGCTTTGTATTCCGTCGGGAATAAGGGGCGGGTTGATGGGCGTGTCGCTCGGAGTATCGTTCGATTTGTCGTGCTTGTAGGTAAGTTTCAAAAGTAGTGGCGTGAGGAGGGAAGATACGATGATCAATATCAGCACGAAGGGCATAATCGACGCATCTACAAGTCCGCTGTCAACGCCTTTTTGCGTGCAGACAAGCACAACTTCCGCTCTTGCCATCATACCGATGCCCACGCGCAGACTGTCCATAAACGAGTATCTGCAAATGAGAGAGCCGAGTCCACAACCAATCACTTTGCCCAAAAGTCCTGCGGCGATAAATGCAAAGCCGAAGCCTACGATTGCGGGCGAAATTGCGCCGAAATCCGCATTTATGCCTATGCTTGCAAAGAAAACGGGTGCGAAAATCATATAGTTGCTTACTTCGACTTTTCTGTCGATATAACCCGCTTCCGAGAGGGTGGAAAGCATAATTCCTGCAACGTACGCACCCGTGATGTCCGCAACGCCGAACCATTCTTCCGCGGCGTACGCAAAGAAGAAGCACATCGCAAAGCCTATGATAGGGATGCGTCTATGGTGTTCGGGGTGGCGTTTAAGGTAGTGTTTGAGAAGTAAGTGTGCGATGATGCCCACGCCGATTGCGGCGGCGAAAAAGCCTATCATCTTTCCGATTGCGATGCCGATTCCGTCGAGTCCGTTGCCTTTGTCGAGGGATATGAAAAGGGAAAGAAGAATGACGCCGATGATGTCGTCGAGGATTGCGGCGGCGACTATTGAAGTTCCGACTTTCGTGTTGAGCTTGCCGAGTTCTTTGAGTGCGGCGACGGTGATACTGACGCTGGTTGCCGCCAAAATCGCGCCGTAAAAGAGATTAGTTATGATTTGGTGTTGAGACATATCATTGAAACCGCCGTTAAATGCGGTCGCAACCAAAAATCCGAATCCGAGAGGAAACAAAACGCCCAAAATCGTAATCAAAACCGACGGAAGCCCGCTTTGTTTGAACTGTTTAAGGTCGGTTTCGAGTCCCGCCGAAAACATAATGAGGATAACGCCGATTTTTGCGAGGAAGGACAGACCTTCCATTGTGTTGTCGGTGAAAACGGTTTGATTGGGTATGTACTTGATGAAACCGAGAAGTATGCCTGCAATCAGCATGCCCACCACTTGCGGAAGCCCTATTTTCTTGCCCAAAAGCGAGAAAAGTTTGGTGCAAAGAAGTATGAGTGCAAGCGGAAGCAGAATTTCAAAATATGCGATTGCGGATAAAGTTTGAGTGAACATAGGTTGCCTTCTTGTGTCGAATCGAGCGTGATATTCGTTCGGTGCAACGTGATTGTAGGGCGAGGGAATTTGCCGTAGCGAGCAAATTTCGTTCGCCAAATCAAAGTTATACGCTTTGTTTGAGATATAGTCAAGCGAATGAGAAAAATTAAAACACGCTTAAAAATTGTGGTAAAAACCGCGCTTGACCGCAAAATATAGTTTTTAATTTGACAATGAGGTTGTGAACTGATACAATATAAAAGAATATTGCGTACGCGCATACGGCGTATATACGCGTGTATGTATGCATTCCAAAGGCGCGGGGCAAGAGGAGAGGATGGACTTTTTGTCATTTCTGACGCAAGCAGCGGATTGTCTGGTAGGCTTTGCAAAGACGTTTGCAGGGTTGTTGGCTGCGCTTATTTTGTTTATGGTGGCAAGGTGTTTGCCGAGCCGTATTCGCAGGTATTTTTCGGCGTGCGCCACAGCGGTGATTGCGCTTGCGTTGCTGAGGGATTCTTTCCATCAATTCTCGTTTTTCACACTCAGGGCAGTTTTCGTCAATACGACAATTGCGTGCCTTACGCTGTTGACGTTTTTGTTTTTCGTTTACATTGCGACCTACATTGCGCGCGTTAGTGCGATACGTTTGTTTCAGAACGTGCGTCGCGACATCAAATGCGACTCGCGCATAGCCAAAGGATTTGCATTGAGAAACGACGACATTTGCGCCTCGAACGCGTATTTGAGCATTTCACCGATTTGTATTCAATGATTGCTTATTCGTTTTGCACAGGCGAATTCTCGCTTGTGCTTTTGCGTGCGTATGCGTACGCGCATATTGGAGGGCGCATGCCCTAAAAACTCTAAGGAGAACAATTTTTATGCTTAAAGTAGAACACTTGAAAAAAACTTACCCAAAGAGCGACAGAGTCGCAGTTGACGATATATCTTTTGAATTGCGTCCGGGCGAAATTTTCGGATTTCTCGGACAGAACGGCGCTGGCAAATCCACGACGATAAAGTGCCTCACGGGCATACTGCCTTTTGACAGTGGCACGATAACAATCTGCGGTCACGACATCGTTAAGGAGCCGATAAAAGCAAAGATGGAAATGGGTTACGTCCCCGACAACCATTCCGTTTACGAGCGCCTTACGGGCAGGGAATACGTCAACTACGTCGCCGACCTTTACAAAGTTCCGGCACTCGTTCGCACCGAGCGTATCGACCGCTACGCCAAACTTTTCAAACTCGAAAATGCGATCGACAGACAGATCAAGTCGTATTCGCACGGTATGAAACAAAAGATCTGCATCATCGCCGCACTTATTCACGATCCCAAACTTTGGGTGCTTGACGAACCTATGATGGGTCTCGACCCGCAATCGACCGCAGAAATCATTTCGTATATGAGAGAGCATTGCGCAAAGGGCAACACGGTTTTCTTCTCAAGTCACAACCTCGACCTCGTGAAAAAACTCTGCCATAGAGCCGCAATCGTCAACGACGGACATCTCATAGACATAATCGACCTTGCAGGCAACGACGCAAACAAGGCGAACCTCGAAGAAACCTTCTTCCGCGTAACGGGAACGTACGAGGAAAGACTGTTTGAGGATTATATCGCACAAGAGAGCGCGGATATGCGTCCCGAGTTGCCACCTCAAAACGATGACGAAATCGTCGTCGAGGAGGATAAGTGATGGAAAAAACCGCATTTTCTATGCAAAGCGTGAGAACGCTTTTCAGGCTCGACCTCAAATCGAGATACGGTATATCGCAGAGTACGGGGCGATTAAAAAAACTCGCGCAAGCGGGCAACGCACTGTTCTTTATCCTCGTTTACGCAGTGCTTGTGATAGGCATATATTTTCTCAGCAACGTGTTTGTGTCACGTTCGGGTTTGCGTATCGAATTTTTGGTTATCATCGCAACGTTCACCATTACGCTTGCAACCATAATTTCGACGAGTACGGTCATTAAAAATCTATATCAGAACGGCGACAACGAAATGCTACTGCGCTTTCCCGTCAGCGGCAAAGAGATACTCGTTGCAAAATCTATATACTGCTATTTGCACAATCTCGTCACTTGCTTGCTCACTATGCTTCCGTTCTACATCGCGTTCGGAGTGGTGACTCACGCAAGCGTTGGCGACTATTTTGCGTATATCGGCATAGTGTTTTTGAGCACGCTTTTGCCGTTCTTCATTGCAAACATAATCGCAGTGCCCGTTATGAAGGTGCTAAACCTTGTCAAGAATCAGTTTCTTTTGGTGTTGATTTTCACGATTATCGTGATTTGCGCGGTATTCGTGTTCTACCTCGTGTCCCTCAGCAACGTGTTGAAATATCTCAAAGATTCCAATCAAACGATATTCTCGGCGGATATGATTGAAAGATACAAGCACTTTGCGCAAAACGCTTATCCTTTCAACTGGTATGCGGAAATCGTAAACGGGAGAAAATATGCAGGACTTTCAAACGGTCAGTATGCATTGAGATTCCTCTATATGTTCCTCATCAACGTGGCGTTCGGTGTCGGGGCGTACTTTGTGACCACGAGAGAGTACTACAAAACCATTCTCTACGGAATCGAAACGCAAAAGGCTTCTTTCAAAAAGAAAATCAAAGACGTGCGCCGTCCCGTGTGGTATGCGCTTTTTAGACGTGAGTTCTACCTCATTTTGAGAAGTTTCAACTATTCCTTCCAGTACTTCGCAATGGCGTGTGCTGCGCCCGTAATGGTGTTTTTCTGCAACAGGCTCGCAGCCACAATGGGTACGGAAAGCGTCGGCGCAAGCATTATGCCCGGTCTTACGCTTATGGTTATCGTAATATTCGTCACGATTATCGTGTCGTTTGCGTCCACTTGCATATCGAGGGAAGGCAACTGCTTCTATCACACCAAGATAATACCCGTAAGTTACACAAATCAGATTCTCGTCAAGTTCTTGCTTTACACGATGATTGGATCGCTGTCGGTTGCGCTCTCGTGCGCGGTTTCGGGCGGATACTACACAAGCGAGAAAGGCGGACATCTTCTCACTCCGCTTGACGTGGGCGCGATTTTCGGTATTGCAGAAATGCTTGTTTTGGCCCTCACTTGCCTCAGTATGGTTGCAGACATCAAATCTCCGACATTCAACGTTTCGGGCGACGGCGAACTTGTGGCGGCAAACAAAAACGTCGCTCTTGCACTTATCGTCGGCATCGTGACGGCAATCGTGTATGGACTTTTCACCATGTTGTTCAGTTTCTTCCCCTTCACGATAGGCGGAGTGCAAATTGGCGGAAATATGAACGCAATATACCTCATTTTGAGCGTCATAACCATTATGTTGCTTGTAGGTTCGCTTGCGTGGCTCTTTGTCAACCTCAACAAGCGTTACCAAAAGATCATTCCGTAAGGGAAGGAAATTCGCATTATGAAAAAAGTTATGGTAGGCATTTTAATTCTTATACCGATTATTATTCTTCTCGTCGTTGCGATGGTTTCCTCAATCGTTTCGACGCAAGCGCATATAGCGGTCGAAAATATAGAATTAAAGTATAAGAACTCGGACAGCACGATATACGAACTTTCGCTAAATCTCGAAAACGTGGCGGATAAAGAGGTAAATCTCAATGATTATTTCGATGTCGTCGTTTCCCCTAAAAAGGCAAACAACTACACCATTGAGTGGAAAATTTCTGATGACATATTCTACACCGACAGCGAGTATGAGAAAAAACACATTCAATATGTAAACAATCCCGCGTCGAGCGAGAAAGTGTGGCCGGCGGCGGCATTTGTCGACGACAACGGCAACGAAGTTTCGTCAAACACGACGGGCAAAATGGTCATTGGATCCTATTGTACTTTCACGGTGCAGGTTGTTGCCGAAAACGTCAGCAAAACTCTCAGCGTAAAAGTGGTCGGCTACGACGTTCAACGCGTCGATTTGCGCGCGCAGAGCGGCGAGGGCAAACTCTCGATTGGCGAATCCGTTCGTATTCTTCCGTTCTATATGCCCATTGACAGCATCGTCAACGACAGCGAGTGGACAAGTTCGAACACGCAAGTGGCAATCGTTGACCAAAACGGCGTCGTAACGGGCGTGGGGGCAGGCAAAGCGGTCATATCGCACGGCGCAAAAGTGTTCTCGAGCGGCGCAATGGTCTACGGAACTTGCGAAGTTGAAGTGAGCGCAAACGGCGCAAGCATGCGCTACGGCAGCAAGGTTGTGACGAGCAGGTCTACGCTTACGCTTGCCGAACTCGGCATAAGCGACGAGGCTGTGGCAGTGAGCGGTTGCACCGTTGAAAACGGCGAAGTTACAATCACGGCAAACAAGGCGGTTTTGAGTGTAAACGACAAGACGTTTGAAATCGAAAAGTGTGGCGCGGACGAAATTGTAATAAACAACAAAGATTTTTATGCATATCGCGATGGCGGCTACGTTTTGGCAGTGGGCGAGCATACGCTCAAACTCTCTGCCGTATGGGCAGATATGACAAACGAAACCGTTTTGACGAACGTTTCTTGGCAGTCCGACAATCAGAGCATTGCGACTGTGAATGAAAAGGGCGAAGTAAAAGGCATTTCGAGCGGACTTGCAACCATAACGGCAACCGCAAACGGAAAGAGCGCAAGCGTGACGATAAACGTCCAAAACAAACTCGCATCCGTGCAACTTCGCACCTCGCAAGCCTCGCTTGCGGTAGGCCTTGCAAGGGAAATGGTGTTTGCAAGCCAAAAATTTCTCAATCCGGCAAACGTCAAAACCGACGATACGAAGATTGCCAACAGCACGTTTATTGTGGTTCAAGGCGAGCCGGAAAACGCCACTTCCGAAGAACTCGATTTGTTCTATTCCGCATTCAACTTTGAAGTTGTAGAGGGCGGCGAATATGCTCATTTCGATTCGGCCGTGCGCAACAAACTCGTTTTCAGTGACGACGGCAAAGCTTTAGAAGGCAAAGGCAAGCAGGGTATAAAAGTCCGAGTAAGCGCAAAATATCCAAAGTACGAAGGCATGAGCAAGTTCACCACGCAAGAAGTGACAATCAACGCAATTTACGGAGTTGCAGTGTCTTCAGTTGCCGAAATCGAGGTTGCTTCCAAATATCAACGCGCCTATTCAGAAGCGGAAGGCAACGCCATCAAGGAGGCCGAGGTTGATCGTTTCACCATAAAGGACACAACATACATCGTCATCAACAACGTTGATGCAGACAGGACGTATGCGATTTGTCTTGAGGCGGATTGCAATTACGGCGACGATTGGGACGGAAGCACAAGACTCGACACAGCAGATGAAAGAGTCAATTTCTATGGCGATGTGTACGGCAACGGACATATGATAAGTGCGGCGCTCGGTCAACTTGGCGGAGATAACAGACTTGTGCGTATTTCGTTGAGCAACGTGACAATGAGCAATATAACGCTGCGTGCAAACACGATGTCGATGTCCGAAGACAGCGATACTGTTTCAGGCGTCGATGTCAATGTGTTTGACGATTTCTCGGGCATTGTAATGACAATCGGTAGTCACGTGAATTGGAATAAGTACAGATTGAAGAATGTCAATATCGAATATTCAATCATTGAAAATGCGACGCAAGGCGTGTCGACTTATAATGCGGACGTGTCATACACAGGATGCATAATCCGCAACATGTCTAAAATAGGCATGTTCATCAAACAGTCGATGAATGAATCTGAAGGGTATATGTACCCGCAATTCAGCCATGTCAACTTGCACAATGTGGTTTGTTCAAATACACTCGGTTCGATGATGTCGATATCATATGAAAGATATACTATTGACAACGACAGCAATTATCGCTTTGCAGAAGGGAATCTGAACAAAGACGATAGCGGCGAATTGCTTGCCAAAAACGAGGAATACTTTATGGAGTATTTCTATGACAAGGGTTACAATTGCATTGTCAATCAGACGGGCTTCATGCGCGCGTACAATTGGCAAAAGGTTTCAAACGCAGGACTCATAAAAACAGGAAATACCAAGATTGATAATTTAATCGGCACATTGGCAGGCGCGGTAATACTTGAAAACTCGGCTTTCAAAGATTACGTTTACAGCAAAGGCGAAAAAGACGACGAGATGGTTTCTATTGCATTCATTTGCGTAGGCATTTCCATGGACGATTGGATACTTAAAGAACCGACATATCTGCAACTCAGCATGGCAGAGGACGAGTTCTATGCAATCGACACTCGCACAATCAAGCCCGAAGGCAGCACCATTGCAGAATCTGCGGCGAGAGTTGTCAGTAACATTTCAATGAAACTGTACGGTTACAAGACCACCTCAACGGTGTCGCCCACGTCAACCTACGTCATCAATGACGCATTCATTGCGAGTTTGCACGATTGATGTAAAACGCCCTATTCCAAACTCTTTCGGAGGATCGACACCTGTGTGAAAGATGTGTACAAAAGCCGCAAAAGCAATCAAAAGCAATACGAAACATCGAGCATAAAAAGCAAAAAAGAATCTCGCAATATGCGAGATTCTTTTTTGCTATAATTAGATTTTAATTTGCGTTGTCTGCGTTTTAATTCGATATCAGAAGGGACGTTTCGAGTAAACTGCGACGTAATCGACGAGGAAGTCGATGGGGAAGGTGCCGTCGGGGTTTTTGTCTACATCGTTTGCAAACAAGAAAGACGGTTTTGCCGCTATGCCGTCGCTTCCGCCGATCTCGATGGAAAGGAACAGATAATCGTCTTGCACGGTCGATATCAACGTTTTGTCGGTGATCTCAAACACTAGTTGTCTGTCGTAATAGAAGCGATAGTATTCGCTTGTCCAATCAACACCGAAAGTGTGCCAGCCGTCATAGATGTTTACGTCAACGCCGTCCACTCTGTCGGAGTTCACAAATTGTTCCGTTTTGAGATAGTTGTCGCCGTAGTCGCCGACGTGCACCGCGCATTGATAGGTGTCTTTGTCGGTGGGCATAACGCCTTTCAGTCCGATGGGATTGTAGTAGGGCGATTCCATAATGTCGATTTCCGCACCGCATACGCTGACGTCTTTTGTGGGATTGCCGCTCATCATACCTTGCGGCATAAGCCAGAACGCCGCCCAGATTCCGCTCGCTTTGGGAAGAAGCACTTTCGCCTCGAAATAGCCGAAGTGCGTTTCGTAGTTGTTCATTGTGTCAATCGCACCCATATAGTACTTGCCGTCCTCTTTTTGAACGGTGCGAAGCACGAGATTGCCGTCTTTGGTGAAGGCTTGGTCCTTGTCCCAGTAGCCGCCTCTGCGCAATTCGTTGTGCGCATTCCAAACGCTTGTGTCGAGTTCGCCGTTGAAATCGTCGAAAAATACTCTGTATTCGGTGCTGTCTTTGTCAACGTCACGCAAGTTTTCGTGTGTTTTGTCATTG
>CAVFCJ010000015.1:20190-24676 GCA_963620965.1 bacterium | reverse complement strand
ATTATATATAAAAATTTATACGATTTCAACCCGCAATTTTCAAAATCGCACACATTTTTCTATGCGGCGAAAATCGGCGGTTAAAATCAGTGATTTTTGCTCTTTGAAAGGAAATACGCGTGTCTTTGCGGATCAAGCAAAGAGATCATGGTGTCAAGTTCGCCGTCGCTGATGGAGGTGGTGCGTCCCGAAGCGTACTCTTTGTCCGCAAATTCCTTGATTTTTGCCACGAGTTCGTCGCTCTTTTGCACCTTTTTTTCGGTGGGCAACTCGTAGTATGCGTTTATCCAGTACGCTATTCCGGCAAGTCCGCTGAATGCGTCTACGACAACTCTCGGCGCTCTGCCCAAAATCTTTTCGGTGTCGAAAATGTTGTAGATTTCTTGGTCTTTGAGCATACCGTCGGCGTGAATACCTGCCTTCGTAACGTTGAAGTTTTTGCCCACAAAAGGCGTTTGAGGCGGAATGTGATACCCCATCTCGGCCTCGAAATAGTCGGCAATCTCGCTGATGACTTCGAGATTCATACCGCTTGTCGTGCCTCTAAGCGACGCGTACTCGATAGCCATTGCTTCGAGGGGTGTATTGCCTGTGCGCTCGCCTATGCCGAGCAACGTCGTGTTGACAGTCGAGCAACCGTACAGCCACGCCGTCGCGCTGTTGGTGACTGCCTTGTAAAAGTCGTTGTGACCGTGCCATTCGAGTTGCTCACTCGGCACTTGTGCATAGTAGCGGAAGCCATAAATTACGCCCTGCACGCTTCGCGGCATAGAAGTACCCGGGTAAGTAACTCCGTAGCCCATAGTGTCGCAAGCGCGGATTTTGATAGGGATTCCGCTTTCTCTCGACAATCTCATAAGTTCAATTGCAAACGGAACGACAAATCCGAAATAGTCTGCTCTCGTGATGTCCTCGAAGTGACAGCGAGGCACGATTCCTCTGTCGAGAGCCATCTTGACAACGGACAAATACTTGTCCATTGCCTGACGGCGAGTCATATTCATTTTTTTGAAAATGTGATAGTCCGAGCAACTCACGAGTATGCCCGTTTCCTTGATTCCGAATTGCTTGACGAGTTCAAAATCCTTTTCGTTTGCGCGAATCCAACTTGTGACTTCGGGGAAATCGTAACCGAGTTCGAGGCACTTTTTGACCGCTTCTTTGTCCTTGTCGCTGTAAAGGAAAAACTCGCTTTGCCTTATTATCCCGTTCTTGCCGCCGAGTTTGTGGAGCATCTTGTAAAGTTCCACGATGTCCTTGACTTTGAAAGGTTCCATCGCCTGTTGACCATCGCGGAAAGTAGTGTCTGATATGTACAATTCCTTTGGACATTCCATAGGAACGTGGCGCATATTGAACGCGATTTTGGGAATTTTACCATAGGTAAAAATTTGTCTGTGAAGGTTTGGACGAGCAACATCTTGCAAGGACGGTTTGTAAGTGTGTTCTTCAAGAAGATGGTTGCGCTTGTTGTATTCGACTATCATTTGTCCTCCGTCACTCGATGTTTTCGAGCATTTTGTTTTGCACCGCGATTTGAAGTGCGGAAATCATTTCGTCAAGGTCGCCGAGCATAAACTTGTCAATGTTGTAAAGAGTAAGTCCTATGCGGTGATCGGTGACTCTGCCTTGCGGAAAATTGTAGGTGCGGATTCTCTCGCTCCTATCGCCCGTGCCGACTTGCGCGCGACGATTTTCGGCGTATTCCTTTTCCGCTTGCGAGCGGTAAAAGTCATACACTCGGGATTTGAGCACTTTGAGCGCCTTTTCCCTGTTTTTAATCTGACTTCTTTCGTCTTGACACTCCACAACTATTCCCGTGGGAATATGAGTCATTCGGATTGCGCTTTCCGTTTTGTTGACGTGCTGTCCGCCGGCGCCGCCCGAACGATATGTGTCCACTTTTATGTCGTTTTCGTTGAGATTGATCTCAACGTTTTGCGCTTCTGGAAGCACCGCAACCGTCACCGTCGAAGTATGCACCCTGCCTTGCGACTCTGTTTCGGGAACGCGTTGCACCCTATGCACGCCGCTCTCGAATTTAAGTTTGCCGTATACGCCCTTGCCCGTTATCATAAACACGAGTTCTTTCGCGCCGCCGAGTTCGGTGTAATTCATATTGACTTCCTCGACTTTCCAGCGGTTGTTTTCGGCATAATGGCGGTACATTTTCATAAGTTCCGTTCCGAAAAGAGCCGCCTCGTCGCCGCCTGCGCCCGCGCGTATTTCCATAATAACGTTGTTGTCCTCGTCGGGATCTTTGGGCAAGAGGGATATTTTGAGGTCGTTTGCGTCCTTGTCGAGAGCCTCTCGCAAATCGTCGAGTTCTTGTTTAAGCAACGCTTTCATATCGGGGTCGGTTTCCGCCGCCGCCATACCTTCGCAATCTTCGAAATCCTGCTTATGCTTTTTATATACGTCGTAAATCTCGCAAATCGGGGCGAGATCGGAATGCTCCTTTGAAAGCGACTTGAATTTTTCTTGGTCGGATATGTTTTGCGGCAAAGACAAAAGATTTCCCACTTCTTCGTAGCGAGCCTCGATTTTTTCTAATTTTTGAAGCATACCGTCGGATATTTTCATTTTCTTTTCACCACTGCAATGCGGTCGAGCCCTTCGATGTCTTTAATAATTTCGACGTCGTAGCCATCGAATATCGCCTTAATATCGTCTGCCTGTCCTGCGCCGAATTCCAAAAGAAGCACGCCGTCGACTTTTAGGTGTTCGTCGAGTTTGTTTGCGATTATGCGGTAAAATTTCAAGCCGTCGCTGTCGCCGTCAAGCGCAAGTTGCGGCTCGAAGTCCTTGACTTTGGAATCGAGTTTTTGAACGTCGGACGTCGGAATGTACGGCGGATTGGACACAATTACGTCAAACGTCTTGTTTGCAACCGCACTCCACATATCGCCCTTTGAAAAGTCCACTCGAACGCCCGTGTTGAGCGAGTTTGCAAGCGCGACGTCTATCGCACCCACGCTCACGTCGCACGCGCTCACTTTCGCGTTTGTGTTCTTTGCAATCGCAACCGCAATCGCGCCGCTTCCCGTACACAAGTCAAGAACATCGCATTGCGTGTGTTTTTCCTTTATCGTCGCAATCGCCTTTTCCACGAGTTCTTCGGTTTCGGGACGAGGGATAAGCACGTTTTTGTTGACGGCAATCTTTATGCCGTAAAACTCGCAATAGCCGAGTGCGTATTGAAGCGGCGTGCCGTCAGACATACGCTTTGCAATGGCTTCTGCGTTGTCAAACTCGGTTTTGGTGAGACTTTTTAGAGATTGAAGTTCGCTTCTCTTCTTGCCCGTAACCTCGACAAGCAACCAGTCGATGTCCGCTTCGTCTGCGCCTTTGGCGATATTTTGAAGTTTGGCTCTTGCAACGCCGTAAGGCACTTTTATGTCGAATTTTCTTTCTTCCAGATTGGGATTTTCGTCCATAGCAAGCACGGTTTTGAACGCCGTGAGCGACACTTCGAGCATATCGTCGGTAGGCTCTTTGGTGGTAAGTTTTTGAAGCGCCATACCCGGAGCGCGAAGTATGCGTACAAAAAGGCAATCGCTCTTTGCAAGCAATTTCAACAATTCATAGGATACGCCCGCAACGACCGGCAAGAACAACAGTTTGTATCCGAGTTTTATAAGCGCATTGAGCACCTTTGCGCCGCCGACGTCGCTCGACACGACAAGTCCGCACTTTTCAATCATAAAGTT
Organism: bacterium; assembly: GCA_963620965.1. Classification (GTDB taxonomy): domain Bacteria; phylum Bacillota; class Clostridia; order Christensenellales; family CAG-917; genus CAG-475. The sequence goes on along the minus strand of CAVFCJ010000015.1, from coordinate 20,966 downwards.
GACAAGCACGAAAACCATTATGCTCACCGCTATGACGAAAAACAGAAACGTCGTTCCGCAACGAGAGTGTTCTCTGGGCATATGCTTTGCGTTTTCGACGGTGAGGTCGAGCCCTCTTTCATAGCAGGATATAACCTTGTGTTCTGCGCCGTGATACATAAACACTCTGCGCACGTCTTTCATAAGCGTGACGAGAAGAATGTATGCTATGAAAATCAAAAGCATAATTCCGCCTTCGATGAGGCTGTACCAAAGGCTTTTGAGCGACGAGGACGCGATTGCCGCTATGTTGTCGCATATGAGCGAAGCAAGGAAGTTTGGCAAAAACACGAAAAGCCCCACCGCAAGCAGTACGCCCAAAATCACCGAGAAACCCATAAGCACGTTCATAGGATTGATTTTGAGTTTGTCCGCCATCCATTTGTCGAGTTTGGACGGCTCGGCGTAATCGCCGTACACTTCGGCAGAACGCATCATAATGCCCGTACCCTGAAAGAGTTGTGTGAAAAGATTGACCACGCCCCTTATAAACGGCAAACGCAAAAACGCATTGCGTTGTTTTGCGTCCTTGACGTACTTGCTTTCGACGGTGATATCACCGTCCGGCGTACGAACGGCGGTTGCGATAGAGCGTGCGCCCTTCATCATAACGCCTTCGAGAACGGCTTGTCCGCCGATATTTGTCCTATGCACGATTTTGGTCTTTCTGTCGATAACGTTTTTTTGTTTCGGCTCTTTGTTTTTTTTGTTTTTTTCTGTCATAGAATAATTTATTG
>CAVFCJ010000015.1:0-20180 GCA_963620965.1 bacterium | reverse complement strand
AATTTATTGATTAAACCGACACAATTTTTTTATTTTTTAGGATTGTGTTTTTATATTTTTTGTGCGCGACGGCACTTTTTGCGTGACGGAACTTTTTGTGCGATATTTGGATGAAGAACAAGGAAGATGTGATTTTTTTGAGCAACGAGCGTACTGAGGCGTACGTGACTTGCGAAAAAAACACATCTGACGCAGTTATTCGCCAAATAGCGCACAAAAAGTAAATGCAGGCACACATTGACGCCGTGCCTGCATTTCCTTTTCCGTTAGTCGAGATTGTATCTCTTCTTGAATTTGTCGACGCGTCCACCGGTGTCAACAAGTTTTTGTTTGCCCGTGAAGTACGGATGGCACTTGGAGCAAATTTCAACACGAAGTTCGTTGACGTTTTTGGTTGTACCCGTCTGGAATGTGTTTCCGCACGCACACACGACGGTCACATCGTGGTAGTTGGGATGGATTCCTTCTTTCATTTTGTTTCTCCTAACTCGTTTTTTTACACCCACACGCGCCAGTAAGTTACGCGAATATGATATAAAGTTTTTTCATTATATAAGTTACTCAACAAAAAGTCAAGCGATTGCTGCAACTATTTCGCACAAAGAGCATTGCTTGAAATTTCGAGGAAGTGAACCCTTATGTCAAGGCTTCCAACAGCGCACTTCGTACGTCGTCAAAGGATTTGTCCGTCAATTTGCGCTTATCTTTGTCGGATGGGATATTCCCTCTCAGCACCATCTCTACGGGGTTTTTGGCAAGCACAAAATAATTGTCTGCGCAGAGCAAGCACTCGTCTATTGCGTGGGTGACGAAAACGATCGTTTTTTTCGACTGCCGTTGAAGTGCCACAAACTTGTTTATGAGCCTTGCTTTCAGCGACGTATCGAGCGCTTTGAACGGCTCGTCGAGCAAAAGCACGTCGCTCGGATAAAGAAACGCTCTTGCCATACTCGCCCTTTGCGCCTGTCCGCCGCTTATCTCGCTCGGAAGGCTTTTAAGAATGTCTGATATTTCGAGCGCTTCGGCGGTGGATTCAATCATTTCTTTGCGTTCGTGTTTGTCCTTTACAACCGTCTTTAATACCAAATCAAGGTTTTTATACACCGAAATCGAGGGGATTAACCTGTCTTTTTGAAAAATATAACTTACACCGCCCTCACAACCGTCTATGATTCCATCGTAGGATTTAAGCGACGCTATAGCGTTCAAAAGCGTGGTTTTCCCGACGCCACTTCCGCCCAGAACCACGTTGATTTTGCCTTGCTCGAAAGTGACGTCAAAGTTTTGAAATATGGTTTTTTGCTCGTACGAACAAGAAAAATTCCTTATGATTATGTCTTTCATCTCACCGCCTCCCAAACCTTTTTTAAGATGGCGACAACGCCTTCGAGAGCAAAGCCGAACACGATTGCCACAAGCGTCCACGCAAGCAAGTATTCGATTTCGAAAGTGGCGTTTGCCGTCTGTATTTTTCCGCCTATGCTTTTGGATACACACGCCAGAATTTCCGCCGCCACAACCACTTTGAGAGTGAGCGACAACGTTGACTTGCTCGTGTCGAAAAGACAAGGCGCGATAGAGGGTAAGTATATGCCGAAAGCAACGTCAATAGGCTTCACTTTGTACACCTTTGCCATTTCCAAAAGTTCCTTGTCAACGCCCACGATTGCCGAGTATATCGACGAGTAAAGAATGGGAAAGGCAATCAAAAATCCGACCGCGACGGACATTGCGTTGCTTGACATAAACGCATACAAAATCAAAATCACCGCAACGGTCGGCGCAGAGCGCAATAGCGAAACTATCGGCGAAATTATTTTGTGAAGCGGCTTAAAGAGTCCGCCGAGCACGGCGAAAATCATTGCCGCCGCAAAAGAAATCGCAAAGCAAATCAGCGTGCGCAAAAGCGACGAGCCTACGCTTGTCCAAAATCCTTTTTCGCTGCCGAGCGCAAAAAATCGAGCAAGAACCTTAGAGGGCATCGGCAACACCAGCGGATTGCCTTTGACCTTTGCGCATATTGCCCATACGGCAAGCACTATGCCGAGTGCGGCGAGCGGATATGCGATATTTTCGATTGTCCGCTTCACCGCTTTTTTGTCAACAGTTATCTTTTTCATTCGGTCACGATTTCGATTCCGTTTTTCTGCATAACGTAGCGGAAAATGAGTCCGGGAACACCCGTTTGACCTATACACGCAATCTTTTTGCCGACGATATCGTCAAAGGTAATTTTGCCTCCCTTTTCGGTGTTGCCGACCATATAAAGGCTTCCGTCCACCGCAATGCTCACGAGTTTGTAATCGGCGCCGTTGCTGATCAATTTTGCGCCCGCATTGACCGGCATAATAACAACTTGACTTTTCTTTGTCGCCATTTCGGATGCGATATTTGCAGGATTGACGACCGCATATTCAACTTCGTGCGCGCCTATTTGCTTTTGATTGCTTGCGAGGGTGAGCATGGCGAGAGCGGGCGTTCCCTCCGGAGCGGAAAACCTAATTTTGTTGTTTGTCTTTTCCGAAGCCGTAATGTCGAACAGTTGTGATTTTTTTGTACTCCATTCGATTGCATTGTTTTTGTCGTCGGACGGCATAACGTTTGCAAGGAAAGAAAGGATGTCGTTTTTGCTCTGGTCGGTCAATTTTTCGCCGTTGACAGCACAACGATCGATTGCAATCGCAGGAAAATTTGCGCTTTCGTACACTTTTTTCGCTTCCGTCGTCACGTTGGCTTTGTTTTGCGCAATCCAAACTTTGTTTGCGGCAAGTTCTTCAAACAGTGCGTTCAAAAACTCCTCGTCGCCGGCAAGAGCAGATTGCACGAATATGCCCGCTTGTGGATAATTCGTTGCGCCGCTTGCGTCTTTATACGCACTCTGCATATTCATTTCGGCATTGAGCGAAAGTCTTTTTGTCTGCACGCTTGCGGCAGGTTCGCCGACAACCAAAAAATCAACTTGTCCGTCCGCCAAAAGCGTTGCCGCCGCCGTTCCGTCAGCAACGTATCTGACCGTCACTTTTTTTGCCGTTTCTTCGGGTGCAGAATCGTCGTTGCACGCGACAAGCGAAACGCACGCCACACACACAAGTGCCAAAACTGCGATAATCGCGATAATTTTGCTTGATTTTTTCATATATTACCTCTAAAAAAATTATTTTTCCGTCTTTACATATGTTTTATGAGCGTGTACTCTAAATAACACATCACCCCTTCCCTTCGGGCTTTCCCCTATTGCTCAAACGAACGTCATTTCTCTGTCAGATTACACATCGTTCGCAAGAGGGGAAGTCGGCACTCACATAAATAGGGACATTTCTCTCATTATGCCACTGCGCTTTGTGCGCCAGGCAGTGGCCAACAGACGGCGCAGTCGCTTGTACTATTCGTCAAGTTCGGCGCTCATAGGCTCGCCGCCTTGCGGCTCGTGTTCCGTCTTCGAAAAGATGTTAAACTTCAAACGAAGTTATTGCGGACTTAACATGCAGGCTCTCGAATCTACCGAGTTTGCCCGTGAGTGCGGAAATGCGCTCTTGCGTGCCTTCCACAATCAGTGCGATTGCGTTTGCTTCCTCTCTGGGTACGCCCACTCTGCCGATTATAATATCTGCAAAATCGCTCAAAACTTTCTGCATTTCGACTGCGATCGCCTTATCTCCTTTAAGCACGATTCCGACAACGCCTATTCTTTTCATATTTACCTCTTTTGCGCCGTGGCGCGATTATATTTGTGCTATTTTGACGACGCAAGTTATATTTGCGCCCTATGCGAACGGCTTTAATCGTACGGTTTTGATGGTGCAAGCAAGATGAAGAACAAGGAAGATGCGGCTTGAATCGAAACCCAGTGTACATAGACGTACACGGTTTCGATTCAAGGCGTATCTGACGCGGTTATTCGCTTGCTTGCGCCATCAAAAAAGCCGCCGTGCAAAACAACACGACGGCTTTATATCCATAATAAACCGTAAATCTCGTCTTGCACTCCGTCTTTCGTCAAAATCCTTGCCATCGTTTGGGGCGCACCCTACACTCCGTCGGCTTCGACGCACATCGTTTTTGATTCGATATTTTTTTATCTAATTTGATTTTATCCTATATTTCACGCTATGTCAAGCGTTTTCAGAAAGCAAACAGCAATGCCGCACCAAGTATTCTGCTCTTGAGCAGCACGGGCATATATTTTTCTTCCAGCTCACCGTCGGGAATATTTCTTTCGTAAATTTTCCATTCTTCTGCAATTTGCCTCATCGCTTCTCCGCTTTCGGAATTTTCTGCAAAGAAGTCGGACACAAACAACTTCAAATCCGCTTTTACGCTATCCACGCAAGACGTAATCTTTTGGCTTACGGCGTCTATTCTTGCGACATTCCATTCATACCATTGTTTGACATACGGGATGTTGCTTTCATCTGGTGTGCTTGGCTTTGAATACGGATAATTCTCGCCGAGAATGCCTTCGATGTTGCAAAGAGAAGCTTTGAAATACAACGCATTCAAATTTGCTTGGGTAGGATTCATCTCAAAGTCGTAATACGCTTGCTTCATTTTCTCGACGTTGGAGGCGAACAGCAAAGAAACTATCATAAGCGCGAGCGTATCGGTGTCAATAACGTCCGAGTGAGCGGGGCTGAAATCTTCTTCGCCGTAATCACCGCTTACAAGGTCGGAAACATTGAGCAACAAGTCTAGCACAATGACGGGCATCGCCTTTTGGTAGCCGTCATTGCCCTGTTCGCAAACTCTGTCGATAAGCGCGTTTATGCCGTTTTGATCAAATCTTCCTTCCGCCATTATGCCATAGATGACTCTCGCCGCCAGAACAAGTTTGTTGTAAGTTTTTGTTGAATCGTCGAGGGTATCGTCGTTTTCGAGTTTGGCGCAAGACAAGAAGCCCTCAATAAAGGCTTTGCTCGATATGATTTCACGACTTGCCTCTGCTACTTCGCACAGCGACGGAATGACGTCGACAACCATATATGCGTATTTTGCGTAAATCATAATCTGCGCGTACACCTGCGAGGAGATGTTCTTGTTGTCGAAATTCTCGATAAAAAGATTGAGCGCGGCGTTGAGTTTTTCAACCTCGCTTTGCGACAGTGCGTTTTTGAGTTTTGTCACGTTGCCCAAAAGCGCGCTGACGAGCGTTGACAACTCGCCCTCCGACACATTGGACAGCGCGCCGTCCTCTTCGAATATTTTTGAATAAAGGTCGTCCGTCAAGGTGTTGACCGACGTATCGTAAGCAAATGCGATAAGTTCGCCAAAAGCGTTTTGGGCATTGTCGAGTGCGGATTGCATTGCTTTCTTTTGCGCGTCGGTTGCGTTGAGAGATTGTTTTGCGAGATTGAGCACCACTCTGTTTTCGGACACGTTTTGAACCGCCGCAGCACTTGCGCCGTTTTGAATCATAACGTCTTTCACTTCGTCGAGCCTATCAACTATTTGAGATACGGTTTGTCTGCCTCTTTGAATGAGTTTGGACACGAGGTCGTACGCAAGCGAGGAAACGTCTCCCGACGTAAGCCCGATTTTTTTGAGAAGCGGCACCAAAAGTTCGGCATTTTGCGAAAATTCCTTAAGAAGTTTTTTGCCGTCCTCGCTTTCGAGCGCATCGGCGAAAGTCTTGATTTTTGCCGTCTGCAAACTCGAATCTTTAAGCACTTCGCAAACAAGGCTTGTCCAACCCTTCGTCACGACGTAGTCGCCCGCAGTGTCGAGTTTTGCAACGTCCTCGTTCGAAAGATTTGCACTCCACTGCGAGTTCAGCCCGACAAAGAAAGTTTGCTCTGCTCTTTCGACTTGCACCGCGCGCTCCTTTTTTGCGTCGGTCTGTCCCTTCTTGTTGCACGCAACCAAACTCGCGCCGAGTATCAGCACGAGGACGAGCAACAAAATAAGAACGGATTTTGACTTCTTCATATTTATACCTTTCTGATATTATACCCTTTTTTGAAGCAAAGCGCAAGAGGTATGAGCGTATACCCGACGCTCATCGCGCCGCCCACCGCCGCAACAACCCACGCTTCGTACATAAACTCGAAGCACAGTCCGAACAAACGCAACGCGTGAATGAGGCAGGACGTGATAAGCACCGAAAACGCAAACGACAGCACGAATGCCACAAGTGCGACGAACGCGCTTTCAAAAATTTCCGAACATAGCAAAGCGTTCTTCGACATACCTGCGTTGAGCAGCGCGGTTCTCGACTTTTGCGTTGTCGCTCTGCCTATGAGCGACGACGCGACCGTTACTGCAAATATGAATATCGTGACCACCGCCGCGAGCGTGCCGATGAGGTCGAACACCGATTGCATACTTTCAGTTTCCCACTTGAATGCGTCAAGAGTTTTTATGACGTAATAGTTGTTGCCTGCATACTTTTCACGGAGCAGTCCGACGGATTTATCCATATCTCCGTCAACAGTTAAAAGCACGGTGTCCACCTGCTTTCCGTACAGGCTTTTCACGATGTCCACACTTACGACAACATAGTTGCCGCTGAACAGCGTGTGTTTGAGTATGCCGCCCACGACAACCTCTTTCGTTGTGCCCTCGACGGTCATTTCGAGAGCGTCTCCCTCGCTTACGCCGTACAGTTCTTTGAGCGCATAATCCACAAAAACGTATGGTTTATCGCTCGAAATACGCTCGTAAACAACCGATTTTGACGTTATAAACTCAAAATCCACTATATCGAGAACGTCTTTCGAACCGAGCAGATTCACAGTTTTGTCCTTACCGTTAACTTTCAAATCTGACTTGCCCCAAACCATTTTCGTCGCGTTTTCCACACCGTCCGTCTGTTTGAATTTTGCCTCGTCCACGTCCGCTTGAATGTTTGTGACAAACACCATATTCGAAAATTCTTCGACGTAGGACGTAAAGATATTTGTGGTGAGCGAGTAGGACATAAACAGCATCATTGCAATCGTCATACCCACCGTGAGCATCGTCACGGAGCGAGTGAACCGCTTGTCGCGCACGATATTTTTCGCGCCTATTTGCACGCTCGGCAAAGAAGATTTGGATGCGAGTTTGCCGCCGATTTTCATCGCTTTCGAGCAAGCGAGTGCAAGAGTCGCAACGCTGAACGCTATGCCGAAAACGGACATTATCGCTCTTGCGGACGGCACGCAAAATTCTATCGTTACACTAATCACGGTAAGCAAAGCAAACGTTATCAAAAGCGCAACGGACGCTTTCGACGGCTTGCTTACGTCGAGTTGATTCTCTCTTATACTGCCCTTGAACGAGCGCAAAATCGGTGCGAGCGAACTTAAAATCGAGCATACAAGCCCTATGCCGCCGGCAAGGAACAAATACCCCACCGATATGCCGAAAGTTACGCTTGAAAAAAGGGTGAGTTTCAAAAGTCCTATAAACACTCCCACCGCAAGAAGCGAGCCGACGATTGTTCCTATGCACGCTTGCAATGCGCTTTCGATGAGGAAAATCGAGGTTATCTGGCGTTTGGTTGCGCCCACGACTTTAAGTTTGGATATAAGATTGACCTTTTCGCCCTCGCTCATAAGGAACAACAGCACGATTATCGCAATGCCGAGTGCCAAAACCGCGCCGCCCGCAAGCACTACGGGGGCGGTGAGGCTTTGCGTTTGTTCCTCGATATACTGCGCGTCTTTCGACGCAGTGACGAGCATATCTTTGTATTCGGTCATTGCGGATATTTCGTTTATCGTTTGCTCGACTTTTGATTTGTCTTGCAAAACAACGTGAATTTCGTTGCACAAATTCTCGCTCGGTAGCGATAATATTAAGGATGAGAATTTTTCGGTGAGTCCGAGCATAAGATAGGGCGCGTCGTCGAGGAAGTAGCCGCTCTGCTTTGCGATTGCGCCGATATAGCACACCACGCTTTTCGTGCCGAGCGCAAACTCGACCCTATCCCCCACCGAAAAACCGAAATGCTCTGCCGCGTCTTTTGAAACAATTATATCGTCCGTTCTCACTCCGCTTTGCATTTTAGATATGTCGCCCTCTATAACCTCGATTGTCGCAAGCGCTTCGAGTTGACCTTTTTTGAAGCCGCGAACGCCGACGTATTCGTCGCCGTACATAGCGTACAGTTTGAGCGACGGCACGATTTGCTCTACGCCGTCAATGCGCTGAAGCGGCTCGTCTTTCATAATTCTGTCGCTCGTACTGTTGGTAGAAATCGTTATGTCGCTTATGCCCGACGATGCGGTTTCGGTTGCGTAGATATAGTCGTACACCGCGCCCTTAAAAGACAACATACAAAAAATCATTGCGACGACCACCGCGACCGCAAAGGTCGTGGCGACAAATCGCAACGGTTTCGACGTTATGTTTTTAAGAGCGAGCTTGAACATAGAAAGTTGTTATATTTTTGTTTGGTTTTTATTGTTTGCTTGCACAAACTACGTTGCAACGCAATTCCGATTCTTCCGCTTGCGTGCATAGCATGCTTTACCAATCAGATAATTTGGCGAAACTGCGGTTTGTGGTTTTGTCCGTGCTTGAACCGATAGCACAAATTCTCTGCGCGGTTAGAGATGGCGAGGACAAGTGCGGTGCCAAGCAATAAATTCTATTTGTTGCTTCCACCGCAACGCCGTTCGAGCAATCCGTCTTCCATCTTAACTATGCGAGAAGCGTACTCGGCGTGGGAAGGCGAGTGCGTAACCATAACGAGCGCAACGCCGCAGTTTTTGTTGATGTCTTTCAAAAGTTCCATAACTTGACGGCCGCGTTCTTTGTCAAGGCTGCCCGTCGGCTCGTCGAGAAAAATGATTTTCGGATTTATCGCAAGAGCCCTTGCGATTGCAACGCGCTGTTGTTCGCCCCCCGACAGTTGACGAGGATATGCGTCTTTGCGTTTGTCAACGCCGAGATATGTCAAAATTTCACCGACGCGCGCTTTGTATTCGCTTTCCTTTTTCTTGTCGAGAACGAGCGGCAAGGTCACGTTTTCGTAAACGGTCAGATTGGGCACGAGATTGTCGAACTGATACACAAAGGAAAAATCGCGCCTGCGCATGCGAGCGATTTCCTCGTCGTGTGCGGTGCAAAGGTCTTGCCCCAAAAGTTCCACTCTGCCCTCACTCGGCTTGTCTATGCCCGCAAGGATATAAAGAAGCGTGGATTTGCCGCTTCCCGATTCGCCCACGATTGCGACAAACTCGCCCTCGTCAAGCGAAAAGTCAACGGCTTTGAGAACTTCGTTTTCCACCTCGCCCGTAATGAACGTTTTTTTGATGTTTTCGGCTTTTAGTACGCAATTTGCCATATAGCCTCCGTCGCGCGCCTGCGATGTGCGTGCGCGTATAAATACACTTTGAATTATAACACAGCGCATTCCATAAAACAATAACAAAATAGTTGCCACCGACCGCTTAAAATGTGATATACTTGATTATATGAAAAAACCATTGCTCGGCACGGTAGAATACGAAATCGAACTTGCAAAAGAAACGGCGAGAAAACCTCGCCTGCTTCTGCACGCCTGTTGCGGTCCTTGCGCAAGCAGCGTGCTTGAATATCTCACGCCGCACTTTGACGTAACGGTTTACTATTACAATCCAAACATTTTGCCGAAAGACGAGTTTATAAGACGTGAAAACGCACTTAAAGATGTCGTTTCGCACTTTAACAGCGTAAAACTTGTCGTGCCGAACCAAGACGAGCAAGAGTATATTTCTTATGTCAAAGGGCATAAATCCGACCCCGAAGGTGGCGCAAGATGCAGCCTTTGTTTCAATTTGCGACTTGAAAACACGGCAAAATATATGCTTGAAAACATAGAAAATTTCGACTTTTTTGCTACCACTTTGACGGTGAGTCCGCACAAAAACGCGTCGCTCATAAACGAGATAGGCAAAACCATAGCCCAAAAATACGGTGTGAATTATCTCGCGTCCGACTTCAAAAAACGCGACGGCTATCTTCGCTCCGTTCAACTTTGCAAAGAATGGGGCATATATCGCCAAACTTACTGCGGTTGCGTAAGCGAACTTTTGAGCGATTGACGGTTTTTGTTTTGCATAAATAGCATCGCAAAATTTTTGCCTTATCGATTTGAAACGGCATAAAAAATCGTTAAAAAAATGAGAAGCACAAAAAAAACACGTTTTAACGTGTTTTTTTGTTAACATTGAGCGTTTTTCAAATCAAATTTCTTTTTTCAGGAGCCTTTTCGCAAACAATTTTATTTATCGAGGATGACAACCGTCCCCTTAAATTCGGTGCTATCACAAATGACCTCTTGCACGGACGGCACTGTTATGCATCCGTCATAGACGTTCTTTATGCTTATTACGGGCGTTGTTATGGTTGCTTCGACGTCACTTCTTTCAAAGGCGAAGTCACAATCTATCATCTCGCAATCAATGAGGTTTAGATTTTTACAATAGCAGAGCGGTTGCGTTCCTATGATTTTGCAATGGTCAAACGTCACGCTGTCGCAGTACCAAGCAAGATATTCCCCTTTGACGACGCAGTTTTTGACAATTACGTTTTCGGCGTGCCAGAACGCGTCCTTAGTGTCAAAGTTGCAATCCTCAAACACGGCATCCTTGATATACTGGAAACTATATTTGCCCTTGAAATCTACGTTTCTGAAGCGAAGGGACGTTGCGCGCATCATAAAATACTCGCTTTCGGCGTGCGAATTTGACATATCTATGCCGTGCGTTGACCAACCGAACTCGGGCGATAGGATGTCGCAACCCTCGATCGTGACGTTTTTACACTCTCTCAGTGCCTTTATGCCGTGCATTTTGACGTTTTTGATGCTAATATTTTCGCTATACCAAAGCGACGCTCTGCACAACTGTGTCATCTCGCTGTCCTCGATTGTCAGATTGTGGTCGTGCCAAAACGGATAGCGAAGATTGAAAAAGCAATCCCTGCACTCTACGGCCCTACACTCTTTGAACGCACTTTCGCCGTCGGCGGGTCCGTCTATTTTTACGTTGTGAAATTTGACGTTCCTCGCGCCGTAAAACGCACGTTCCTCGTCAAAAGTTTTGTTTTTTACAACACAATTTTCGTATGTCATATTCTTTCCTTGTCTAAAACTTATTCTTACACAAAAATTCAAACCGCCTGCATCTGCAAGCGGAGTGACAAATTATTGTTCTTCTTGTCTTTGTTCGAGCATAGACTTGACCTTCATAAGTCTTGTCGTCGCACCTCTTTCGTTTTCGTCGAGTTTCTGGGCGATATACTTTATGGTTTCTTCAAGTTGCGGAATCATAACGTATTCGAGTGCATTGACGCGTCTTCTGTTCTTTTCGATTTCGTCGGCGAGCATATTGCAAGTCTTTTCCACTTCGGCGAGTTTCAAGAGTTTTGGCAGAAGTTTTGTGAGCGATGATATGGAACTGTCCAACTCGCTCGTGACGCTCGCAAACGAGTACGGATACAAGTCCTTGCTTTCCCCTTCCGTGACGGTGAAAACGGGTACGTTGACGCTCATAACGTTTTTCGATGACGTTTCGAGCGTAACTTTTGCCGACGGCATTGCGATTGCCTCCTCGATCACGGCGTCGCTGGAAACCGCACGCGCGAGCATAAAGGATTTGAGCGAATCTCCGAGTTCCTGCTCGACTTCCTCTCTCAATCTCTTGTTTTCGCGAACGTAAAGCATAAACCGGCGAATCATCTCATCGGATTTATCCTTCAAGAGTTTGTGTCCTCTCGTTGCGGTTTTAAGACGATTTTTGAGTCGCCTTAATTCCATTCTTGTGGGGTTTACGTTGAGTTTGCTCATTACTTGTTTTCTTCCTCGTGGTTTTCGAGGTATTTTTCTATATACTCGTCGCGGATACGTTTAAGTTCGCTCTTGGGCAGGATTTTGAGAAGTTTCCAGCCGAGATCGAGGGTTTCTTCGACGTCGCGATTGACGTCGAAGCCTTGCGAAACGTATTGTTTTTCAAACTCGTCCGCGAATTTTGCGTACTTTTTGTCCGTTTCGGTGAGAGCTGCGTCGCCGAGAATGGAACTCAATTCCTTCGCTTCCTTGCCCTGTGCATATGCGCTGAAAAGTTGGTTCATCGTGTCGGCGTGGTCTTCCCTCGTTTTGCCCTTGCCTATGCCCTTGTCTTTAAGACGAGAAAGCGACGGCAATACGTCGATTGGCGGAACGATACCTTTTTTGTACAATTCGCGCGAAATGATGATCTGTCCTTCTGTGATGTAGCCCGTAAGGTCGGGAATGGGGTGCGTTTTGTCGTCCTCGGGCATGGTGAGGATAGGAATCTGCGTGATAGAGCCTTTCTTTCCGACGATTCTGCCCGCGCGCTCGTACATGCTCGCAAGGTCGGTGTACATATATCCGGGGTAGCCGCGTCTGCCGGGGACTTCCTTTCTCGCCGCCGAAACTTCGCGCAGTGCCTCTGCGTAATTGGTGATGTCGGTGGTGATGACCAAAACGTGCATATCCTTTTCAAACGCAAGATATTCCGCCGCAGTCAACGCCATACGAGGCGTGGAAATACGTTCGACGGCAGGGTCGTTTGCAAGGTTTACAAACATAACCGCACGCTCGATTGCGCCCGTCTTTCTAAAATCGCTGATGAAGAAGTCCGCTTCCTCGAAAGTGATGCCGACTGCCGCGAACACGACCGCAAATTTTGCGTCGCTGCCCAAAACTTTGGCTTGCCTTGCGATTTGCGCCGCAAGTTCAGCATGAGGCATACCCGACATAGAAAACACGGGGAGTTTTTGACCTCTGACAAGCGTGTTTAAACCGTCGATTGCGCTGATACCCGTTTGGATAAACTCGTTGGGATAGTCGCGTGCGACGGGATTTATCGGTTGCCCGTTGATGTCGAGTTTCATTTCGGGAATAATAGGCGCACCGCCGTCGCGGGGTCTGCCCATACCATCGAAAACTCTGCCGAGCATATCTTCGCTCACGCCGAGTTCGATGCCGTGCCCCAAAAATCTCGCTTTTGCGGAAGCCATTTTGATGCCTTGCGAAGCCTCGAACAACTGAACAAGCGCCTTGTCGCGATTGATTTCAAGCACCTTGCCGCTTCTAATTTCGCCGTTTTCCTGCCTGATTTCGACAAGTTCGTTATATTTTACGCCCTCAACGCCCTCGACGAGCATAAGCGGGCCGACAATCTCTCTTATGGTGTTGTATTCTTTTAACATCAAATGCCTCCTTCGTCGGTGAGAGCGCGCATTTCGCTCTTGATTTCGGCAAGAATTTCGTCAAATTTCGACATTTCGTTTTCGGGAATATATTTCGCTCTGCCGATTTGCTCTCTTACGCCTAGTTCGAGGACATCTTCGATGTCGATGTTCTTTGCGAGCGCATCCTTTGCAAGTTCGTCAAATTCGAGAATGAGTCGGAGCATATACTCTTGCTTGCGCAACGACGAGAACGTGTCCACTTCGTGGAAAGCGTTTTGGTGCAGATAATCCTCTCTTATGGACTTTGCCGTTTCCATCGTGAGCCTGTTTTCAGGCGAGAGCGCATCCATACCGACGAGCCTTACGATTTCGTCGAGTTGCGCTTCCTCTTGGAGTATACGCATACACTTTGCGCGCAATCTCATCCATTCCTCATCGACGTTGTCGGTGTACCACTCTCCGAGACGCTCTGCGTAAAGCGAATAACTAGTAAGCCAGTCAACGGCGGGGAAATGACGTTTATACGCAAGCGAAGCACTGAGCCCCCAAAACACTTTGACGATACGCAAAGTCGCTTGCGATACGGGCTCGGAAAGGTCGCCGCCGGGAGGCGAAACCGCGCCGATTGCCGTAATAGAGCCGACGACGTTTTCTTGTCCTAAAACCTTGACGATACCCGCTCTTTCGTAAAATTCCGCAAGACGGGAACTGAGGTATGCGGGATAGCCTTCTTCGCCGGGCATTTCTTCGAGACGGCCGCTCATTTCTCTGAGTGCTTCCGCCCAACGAGAGGTGGAATCTGCCATAATAGCGACCGAGTAGCCCATATCTCTGAAATATTCCGCAATGGTGATACCCGTGTAGATTGACGCTTCGCGCGCCGCAACGGGCATATCCGACGTGTTTGCGATAAGCACGGTGCGCTTCATAAGCGGTTGACCGCTCTTCGGGTCGATAAGAGTCGGAAACTCATTGAGAACGTCCGTCATCTCGTTGCCGCGCTCGCCGCAGCCGACGTATACGATTATGTCCGCGTCTGCCCACTTTGCAAGTTGGTGCTGAACGACGGTTTTGCCACTGCCGAATGGTCCGGGGACTGCCGCAACGCCGCCCTTTGCAATCGGGAAAAGCGTGTCGATGACTCTTTGGCCGGTGACGAGCGGTGCTTTCGGGGAAAGTTTTTCTTTGTAGGGTCTGCCCTTTCTGACTGGCCATTTTTGAAGCATAATCACGTTGACGTCGCCATTTTTGGTTTCAACGACGGCAACGGTTTCGTCAACGGTGAACTCGCCTTGTTTGATTTCCTTGACAGTGCCTTTTACGCCGTAAGGAACCATAATTTTATGTTCAACGAGGACGTTTTCCTGCACTACGCCGAGCACGCTTCCGCATTCCACAACGTCGCCGACGGTTGCCTTAGGCTCGAACGCCCATTTCTTTTGGTGGTCAACGGCGGGAAGATATACGCCTCTTTCGATACGGTCGCCCGCCATATCTCTGAGTTTTGCAAGCGGTCTTTGAATACCGTCGTAAATGCCCCCGATAAGTCCCGGAGCGAGTTCGACGGAAAGGGGCGCGCCAGTCGAATATACGTTTTCGCCGGGGCCTAATCCGCTCGTTTCTTCATAAACCTGTATGGACGCGCGGTCGCCGCGAAGTTCGATGACTTCGCCGATAAGTTTCTTTTCGCTAACGTGAACCACGTCGTACATCTTGCATTGGGACATACCCTCTGCAACAATCAACGGTCCGGATACTTTTACGATTTTTCCAGTTTCCATTTTCGTCCTCTTATTTGTTCTCTTTGTCGAATAAAATGTCTGCGCCTATCGCCTTTTCGACGTTGGCTTTTATGCCTGCAAGCCCCACTCCGCGATTGCCTTCCGCCGACGGAATGGGCACGATGACGGGATATGGACGGGATTTATAGCGATTGATGAGCGCGTTTGCTTGCGTGGCAACCTTTTCCGTCACGAAAATGACGGTGTATTTCCTTGCAAGCGCGTGGATTGTATCTCTTGCCTGAATCTCGTCTTCCACGGAGAAAACGTCAAGACCGATGGCCTTGAATGCAAGCACGCTGTCTTTGTCGCCGCATACCGCGATTGCATTGTCACGCATAGAGTTCACGCATCCTTTCTTTGATTATTTGAGGCGCGACGTGATTTTTCACGCCAGCCACGATGAGTTTTGCAATTTTAATTTCGGTCTTTTTGCTCATATAGAACGCAACAATTGGCGCAATCGAGTACAAATCGTCCTTTTCGCGCTTCCAAACTTTCAAAAGCGCGTCGTCGGTTTTTGCCTCGAACACAACGAGTTTTCCGCCCTCGTCGAGTGCCTTTACGTCCTCGAAATATTCCGTTTCTTTGAATGGTTTGAGGAAGTCTTCGCCGTGAAGTTCCCATATTCCTTCCAAAGTAGAAAGCGAAATCGTGCCGCCGTCTATAAAGCAATCCGCAAAGAACGCAACGTCGAGTCCGAGCCGTCTTGCTCTTTCAAAGGAAGATATGTTGAGGTAGTCTATTCTTTTTTCAAAATATTCCTTTGCGACCTTGCCGCTCTTTTTGCAAAGTTCGAGTTGGTGAGCAAACTGCGCTTTGTCGACTGCAACGTCGAGAATGTGCGCTTTGACCTGACCGCTTGCAGCATCTCCCTGCGTTTTGAGGAAGACGTCCTGCATTTGCTTTGCAAGCGCGCTTATCTCACCCGATTCGATTGCTTCTTTGAGCGTTTCCACTTCAAAAAGGCCGTTCGGGGCGAAACTTTCGACTTTTGCGCCCGAAACGCACGCTTTGAGCAAAATTTTGAGGTTGACGTAATCGCTTTCCACAATGAATGTGTCAAGCGCACCGCCCTCGTTCATCTCTTTCAAAAGCGCGATGTTTTCTTCTTCCGCGCGTTTGAAAACGACATCAAAATTTTCGCCGTCCGTACCGAAACCGAGTTCAGCAAGAGTCTTGGACGCTTCCTTTGCATCGGCAGCGTCCAAAAGCCTCTGCACCGCTTGCACGGTGAGAAGTTTGCTTTCTCTGCTCTTTATTTGGGCGTTTTGGTACAAAAATTTGTATGACATATCAGCCGAAAATTTCCTTTGCCGTCTTTGTTTCCGTTTGTTCTTTGAGAAGGGCGACTTCGACTTCGAAAGTGAAGTTTTTGTCAACGCCTCTCTCGCTCAAAATCAATCCGCCGTCAAAATCGCCGAACTTGTCCGAAAGAGTGAGGTTTATTCCCTTCTTTTTTGCAAATTCCGCAAGCGAAGCCTTTGTGACGATGTCCTTTTCTCGTTGGGATACCGTCACCACGTCGCCGTCTTTTGCGTTGTCGAGCATTGCGAAAATAAGGTCGGAATACGTCTTTTCGTCAAGATTTCGCAAGTTTTCGAGAACGCGCTCGTACACGACGTCAAGCACTTTCGTCTTTGCGGCGAGTGTGAGTTTCTTCGCATCGAGTTCGGCAACGGTTTTCGAGCGCGCCTCTACGTCAAACGTCATTCTGTCCGTTTCGGATTTTGTCGAATACAGATATTGTTTGCATTCTTCCGCCGCTTTTGCGATGATTTCGTCGGCTTTGGCGTTTGCCTCGGCAACTATCGAATCGGCTTTGAGATGCGCATCGGATATGATTTTTTCAACAATCGCTTCTTTGCTCATAGGTTTTTATTATGCGATGAACGCCGCGCTTGTCGCCACTTCGCGCAGAGCGTCCGTTGCGGGCATCATAACGCCGAGAAGGGAAACGAGCAGTGCGAGAACTGCGTAGGTTTCGACCATAACCGTCAAGATGATTGCTTTGCCGCTTTCTTCGGGACGTTTTGCAACGAGTGCGATACCGCTGCAAGCAACTTTTGCTTGATAGAGCGCGCTCAAAAATCCGACGATTGCCATCGGAAGACACGCAACAAACAAGCCGAGTCCGCCTGTGACGGAAAGTCTTTCAACAGAACCGAAAAGGTCGATTTTGACAAACACCAAGAACGCCACGAGCAAGCCGTAGATGCCTTGTGTACCCGGCAAAAGTTGCAAGACCAAACATTTGGAAAACTTGTCGGGGTCCTCTGCCGTTACGCCTGCCGCCGCCTTACCCGCAGAGCCGACGCCGATTGCCGAACCGATGCCTGCCATTGCTGCCGCAAGCACCGCGCCGATGAGGGCTATCAAAGTCCCAAGTGTGAAATTACCCATATAACTACCTCCTACTTTTCCAAGTATGTGTATTTTGTTTTTGTTCCGAAAGGCACGAGAACGTGTCCGCAACCTTCGTAGAATTTTCCGAAAAATTCGATGTATTGCAATCTGCAATTGTGAACATACGCACCGAGCGTGGATATTCCGATGTTAAAGACGTGTCCCACAAGGAAGATCGGCACGCAAAGGACGTAGCCTATCGCAATGAGGTTTGCGGGAAACAAGCCGAGCACGACCGAGCAAATCTGATTGACAACGAGCGCGACCACGCTGCCCGAAAGCCCCAGGCCGAACAATCTTGCGTACGAGAGAATGTCCGAAAGAATGTTTACGCCGTCGTAAAGTTTGCCGAATCCCGTAAGGAACGACGTCACTTTCTTTACTCCCCTTTTGCCCCTCGTGTTGCCGAGAACAAGCAAGAGCGCACCGCCCGCCATCAAGCCTATGCCCGTCCATTTGAGAGCGACGATTTGCTTGAAGAACAACAGCGAGAGCGCAAGCAGAATTATGCCTGCGAAAATCATATACCAAGTGCCAACCTCGAAAAATGCATCGAGGGGGCGTTTTTTGCGTATGAGATTGATTGCGTTCAAAAGCATGCCGACGACGATATGCACAAAGCCGAGCGCAAAGGATATGCCCAGCAAGTACAGCGGTCCGTTGCCTTCGAGCGGTTGAATGAGTTGCGCTTTTGCAAGGAACGTGTTTGAGATGTCAAGTCCGAACCAACCGCCGAAAATCGCGCCCCATACAATTGTGGATATGCCGCCCATGCCAATGACAAGCAGCAATCTGCCCTTGCCGGGAACGGGCTTTTTCACCGCATACGCAATGAATCCGCCAAGCGCAAGCAGTATGCCGTACGCTGCGTCCGCAATCATCATTCCAAAAAGCAAGAAGTAGAAGAACGACATCACGGGGTTTGGGTCGAGGTCGGAAAAATAGTTGGGCGCGCTGTACATATTTGTTATGTCCTGGTACGGCTCGACTATTTTGCTGTTTCTGATGTAGGTGGGGACGATTTCACCCTCTTTGGGGGTTGAGAATTCGTAAACTACGGTGTCGCCCATCTCGTCGAGGAGTTTTTTGAGGTCGTCCTCAAACTCGGCGGGATACCACGCTTCCATGACGAAACTGCGCTTTGTCGCGGCAAATCCGTCGAGAGCGGAAAATTTGTCGATTTGAACGAGATAGTAGTCGTAAAGTGTTTTGAACTCCGCAACATACATCTCTTTCACAAGCGCGCGCGTCGTGAGTTCAAAGGTTTCATCTTCAAGTCTTGCAAGCTTCTCTTTGAGGATATTTATATTCTCGATAGGCGTATCGTCGTTGTTGACGGAAACGCGCGAAAATTCAAGGGATTGCAACTCATAGGATAGCGCGTCTGCGCACTCGTTGAGCGCGACGGCAACGATGGGTTGCACCTTGCCTTGCTTCAAAAACTCGACGTAAACGCCGTCGTTTTCCTCTTGATACTTTTGAAGCGCAAGCGTGTTTTGAGTGGGAATACAACCCAAAAACACGGCGGTTTTTTCACCGTTTTTGTAGAAAGAATAGGGTTTGCGCAAGGATATATACACTCTGTGCGCTTCGATTTCTTCCTTTATGCTCGCCTTTTGAACGGCGATTTCTTTCTGTCTTAAATTGATTTCTTCGAGGTCGGCAACGTTTGCCATAAGTTCGACTTCTTTCGAGTCGATAAGGTCGAAGTCGTCAAAACTCATCCTTTCGATTTGCGAAAGAGGGGGCGTTTTGATCGGTGTAAAAATGTACGGGCGTTCGCTCTTTTCGGTTTCTTTTGCAAACTTTTCGGCAACCTTTCGTTGATCTCTCAAATAAGAGAACGCAAACTCTATCCTTGCGATTTGCGCTTTTGCATGCTCGCAGGATGCGGAATTGTCAAGGCGCACGGTATCGTCGATATCGTGCGTTTTTGCAATCTCAACGTTTCTGGTGCGTTGGAGTGCCTTGAACAATTTGTGCCTGTCGCTTTTGTGGGCGACGAGCACCAGTTTTTTCATCTCAACAATCATAATGTGCCGTCAAAAAGTCTTACTCTTCGGTTGTATCGTTTGCGCCGCAGTATTTTTCCACAATCGACGCAGCGAGTGCGGTTGCTTTTTCGCTGGCTGCGAGATTGTGATTGTTCACAAGTTCGTCGGCAGATTTTTGTCCTCTTTTGAGAATCGCCTCGCGCTTTTTCTGCGCTTCCTTCTCGACTTTGTCAAGTGCGATGCGTCTGTCGTCACGGCATTGCAAAACGGTTGCTTTTTTCTGCTTTTCGGCGTCTATCTCGGCTTGTTGCACGATTTGCTTCGCCTTATTTTGTGCCTCTTGCACGATTTCGTCCGCGCTCGCTTCGGCTTCTCTTATCTCTTTCAAAACGTCGTCAATCATATTTCACCGTCCGTTTTCGATATCGGAAATCATATCCAAACGTCTTTGATGTCTGCCGCCCTCGTACGTTGCCGTAAACCAAGCATTGACAATCTCTCTTGCCTCGTCGGGCGTGATTACTCGACCGCCGAGCGCAATTATGTTGGCGTTGTTGTGTCTTCTCGTCATTTCCGCCATAAAAGTGTTTGTGCAAACGGCGCAGCGTATGCCCTTGACCTTGTTTGCCGCAATGGAAATGCCAATGCCCGTGCCGCACATCACAACACCCAAATCGCATCTTTGTTGAGCGACGGCGTTTGCGACTTTAAGCCCGTATTCGGGATAATCGACCGACTCGGTTGAAAAACAACCGAAATCAACGACTTCCGCACCGAGATTTTTCAATTCATCTACGACGGCGTCTTTGAGGACAAATCCGCCGTGATCGCAACCGACAGCAACTTTTGTCATAACAATCACCATATAATTATATAC
>CAVFCJ010000014.1:0-25193 GCA_963620965.1 bacterium | reverse complement strand
TTCTTTCTGCCGATTGACTTTGTGACGATGCCGATTTTGCCCTGCGTGGTGAGTTCGAGCACGGGATTGATATGCACAATCATTCCGAAAAGTGCGGCGAGAGTGGAAATACGTCCGCTGTTGCGAAGATTGATGAGGTCGTTGACAATGAAACAATGGTGCGCGTTGAGTTTATGATTTTCAACCCATTCGGCGATTTCTTCCATACACTTGCCTTCGTTTTGCATTTTCTTTGCATAGTAGACGAGCAAACCTTCGCCGCCTGCGCCTGCGAGCGTGTCGACGACGATAATCTTTCTGTCGGGATATTTGATACTCAAGCCTTTTGCGATGTAAGATATGTTGTCGAAACTTCCGCTCATACCCGACGAAAAGCCGATATAGAGCAAGTCTTTGCCTTCTTGAAGCACTTGCTCAAACACAACTTCGGCGTCATGAGGATTGATTTGAGAAGTTTTGACGAGTTTGCCGGCTTTCAGCTTTTCGTAGAAAAGTTCAATAGGATACTCGTCGTCTTTCTCGTAAAAGTGGTCTTCGAGCGTAAAAGAAAAAGGCAAACGCCTTGTGGGGTTTTCGTCATAATAGCCTTCAAAAAGGTCTGCGGTATTGTCGGTTACTATTTCAAACATGTGTGTCACCTCTTAATAATAAATATATTATCATAGTTTTTAGATTTTGTCCATAGCAATAAGCACAACGATTGCCACAAAACGTCAAATTTGCGAAAGCATGTCGAAAAACAGGGCGAAACCGTTGCGTTTTTGGTTAATTGCGAGCATAATATCGACTGTACGGACGAGGAAAATATGTTATTTCAATTGAGTATATTCATAATCTGCGCACTGGGCATCTTGCTCTCTACGCTTTTCAATCTGCGCTTGCGCATAGGCAAAATAGGATTGAGTCTTTATTGGCTCATACCCCTCGTATGCGCGATAATTCTGCTTGCGGCAGGCGGCGTGGATGCAAAAGCGGTATGGGCACAGTTCACGTCGAGCGACGAAGTGAATCCCCTCAAAATCCTCGTGTTATTCCTCTCGATGGCCGCATTAAGCGTATATCTCGACGAAATTGGCTTTTTCAAATGGCTCGCAAATGCCGTTATCAAAAAGGCGGGCGCAAGTCAAAAGAAGTTGTTTTTTCTATTGTATATCACAACATCGATATTGACGGTTTTCACCTCAAACGATGTGATTATCCTCACTTTTACGCCGTTTATCTGCTATTTTGCACGAAACTGCGATATCGATCCGATTCCGTTTATCTTCAACGAATTCGTCGCCGCAAACACTTGGAGTATGTTTTTGATAATCGGCAATCCGACAAACATATACCTTGCCACGTCGATGAAAGTCGGCTTTGCCGAATACGTCGGTATAATGGCGCTTCCGACGATTTTTGCAGGGCTTTCCTCCCTGACGATACTCTATTTGATGTTTAGAAAAAAACTTTCAGCGCCTATGAATTCACACGAGTGCGAAGTGACAATCGACAACAAACCTTGCCTTGTCATTGGTCTTGTCGTGCTATGCCTTGCAACCGTCATGCTCGCAATATCGTCGTATATAGGCATTGAAATGTGGATTGTGTCATTAAGCGCGTTCGGAATCGTACTCGTCGCAAGCACAATCGCAACGCTTACGCAAAAAAAGTCGCTAAAACCTATCGGCAAAATGATTGCTCGCCTTCCTTACCAACTCGTGCCGTTTTTGCTTTCGATGTTCGTCATCGTGCTGTCGCTCAATCAGTGCGGCGTAACCGAATATCTTGCCTCCTCCTTGCAAAATGCCGACTGCGCTCTGACTTTCGGCACTACGTCCGCACTTTTTGCAAACCTTATGAACAACATACCGATGTCGGTTTTGTATTCTCAAATTCTTCAAAGCGTATCCGCGCAAAATCTCAAAGGCGCGATTTACGCTTCCGTAATAGGCTCTAATCTCGGCGCGTTGCTCACCCCGATAGGCGCGCTCGCCGCAATTATGTGGAACTCCATTCTTAAAACCCAAAACGTCAAATTCACCTTTTTAGATTTTGTAAAACGCGGTTTTCTTGTGGGCGTTCCCGCACTTTTGAGCGCAATCGGCGGACTTGAAATTATGCTTTTGATTTGACAATCTCATTTTTTTGGTGAAAAATCGCGTGACAAAATCATATGATGCGTGTTATAAAATATAGTATTATATATTGAAATAGAGAGAAAAATGGATTACTCAAAACTTCTGAATCCCGTCGCACAAAACATAAAACCGTCGGGCATACGTGAATTTTTCGGCATAGCCGCAACCCGCAAGGACTGTCTCTCGCTCGGCGTGGGCGAGCCTGACTTTTCAACCCCTACGGCATTTTCGCAAGCGGGCATAAACAGCATCATCGCAGGCAAAACGCAATACACCGCAAATGCCGGTCTTTTTGAACTTCGCAAAGCGATATCCGCCTATACAGAGCAGTTTTTGAATGTTTCATACAATCCCGACAACGAAATTCTCATCACCGTCGGCGCAAGCGAAGGTATAGACACCGCATTTAGAGCGGTGATTACTCCGGGCGACGAAATTCTCATTCCCGAACCGTGTTTTGTTTGCTACTCGCCTCTCGTCGCGCTTGCGGGCGGAATCCCTGTGCCGATCGAGTGCAAAGTCGAAAACGACTTCAAACTCACCAAAGACGAGTTGGAAAAGGCAATCACGAGCAAGACGAAAGGACTTTTGCTCGCATACCCCAACAATCCTACGGGAGCGATTATGGGAAAAGACGATCTCCAACAACTCGTACCGACCATAAAGAAGCATAATTTGATAGTGTTCAGCGATGAAATATACGGAGAATTGACCTATGACGGTGCAAAATTCGCATCAATCGCTTCCCTCGACGATATGCGTGAACGCACGATTGTGATAAGTGGATTTTCAAAGTATTTTGCAATGACAGGCTGGCGGCTCGGCTACGTTTGCGCCCCGAAAGAGATAATCAACGTGATATTCAAAATACATCAATATTCGATTATGTGCGCCTCGACCGCCGCGCAATACGTCGCACTCGAAGCGCTCAACGCATCATTTGCGGACAACTTCAAGGAAGTTCACGCAATGCGCGACGAATATGACAAACGCAGAAAATATATTGTGGATAGGCTTGAAAAAATGCAACTCGAATGTTTCAAACCGCGCGGGGCGTTCTACATTTTCCCGAGCGTGAAATCGACGGGTATGGACGGCGAAAAGTTTGCATATTCACTTCTCGATTCCAAAAACGTTGCGGTCGTCCCGGGCGGCGCATTCGGCAAGAGCGGAAAAGACTTCATTCGTATAAGTTACGCATATTCCCTCGACGTCATAAAGCGTGCTTTCGATTTGATTGAGGAATTTATAAACGAACTTGGCTGATTTGAAAACGCACTTCACCGACTTTTGTTGACTTAAAATACATTGTAACACATTCGACATGCCGCACTTTGTTTGACATAGTGCGGCAATTTACTATATTCGTACGCATTATAACGTTTGGTAGTATTAAAGCATTTTGGCACATTGCAGCGACACGGCACATCCGTCAATTTAGATGTGAAAAACCAACTTAGATTTTTAATCGTGTCATACATTCGGAAAAATATTTTAAATATTAAAAATGCGCGATTTTACGGCATCTAACCTTGTAAAATCGCGCATAAGTTGTAAATGACGAATGTTTTGTTATTTGATTGTGTGGATTGCAACGTTGTATGCTTCGCGCGTTGCGTCTGCTATTCTTCCCACTTTCTTTGCGTCGCCGATGACGTAGAGATTCTTCACCTTGCCTTCGAGTTCTTTTGCAAGCGAGTTGACCGAGCGTGCGCCGAGCGAAAGCACGACCGCTTCCGCATCAACGTGATACGGCTTGCCTTGACTTACCGGTTTACGATTCTTGTCAAGTTTGACAGGCTCTATAACTATGCCCTTCTCGTCAATCGAATTGAGTTTGTGCGAAAGAATATATTGCGTTCCCTTTGCGTCGAGTTTCGGCACGATGTCGTCGAGGTGTTGGAACCACGTTCCCGGTGCGAGAGTGTCCGCCATTTCGACGATTGTGACTTTGTTACCACCCTCGACGAGCAATTCTGCCGTTTCGAGACCCGTCATACCGGAGCCGATAAGAGCGACTTTTTTGTTTTCGAGTTTGACTTCACCGCTCAAAATTTGAGTTGTCGTGTAGACGTTTTCAAGATTTACGCCCTCGATAGAGCGAGGTTTGACAGCACAAGCACCCGTGGCAATGACAACCGCATACGGATTGTAACTTGCGATAACTTCGGGAGTTGCTTCGGTGTTAAGATGGATTTCCGCGCCGAATTTTTCCGCGTTGGTGCGCATATCCACAAACGACCAACCGAGTTTTTCTTTCTTTGGCGGTTTGTTTGCGAGTTGAATTTGTCCGCCGATTTGATTGTCTTTTTCAAGCACGATTGCTTTGAAACCTCTACGGCCGAGCATTTCTGCGCAAGTAAGACCCGCAACGCCAGCGCCGACGACAACGACCACTCTGCCGTTTCCGTCGTTAGGAAGATTGTCGAATTCCTTTTCTCTGCCGACCGTCGGGTTGACCGCGCAATAGCCGTGATCGCCGTGATAGGCGTTGTCTTGCATACTTTGTATGCAGTACAAGCAGCAAAGGCAGCGTTTGATTTCGTTTTCGCGACCGCTTTGCGCTTTTTCCGCCCAGTGCGGATCGGCGATGTGTGGTCTGCCGAGAGATACAAAGTCCTGATCGCCTTCTTCGAGTTGTTTTTCGGCTTGTTCGGGCGTGCGGATGAGGTTTGCGGCGATAACGGGGATATTGACCTCTTTTTTGACTGCCGCCGCAAGATATTTACGCCAACCGCACTCAAAACTCGTGGGTTCGAGCCAATAGTTGAACGTGTCGTACGCCGCGCTCGAAACATCGATTGCGTCAACGCCCATATCCGCGACAGCCTTTGCATATTTCAAGCCAGTTTCAAAGGCATAGCCTTTTTCGGGTTTGCCGATTTTTGAATAGAACTCGTCGATAGTAAGACGCACGATGATGGGATAATCGCCGCATTCTTTGCGGATTCCTTCAACGATTTCACGCAAGAAACGAAGTCTGTTTTCAAAACTTCCGCCGTATTCGTCCGTTCTGTGGTTTGTATTCGGCGAAAGGAATTGTTGGATAAGATAGCCGTGCGTGCCGTGAAGTTCCACACCGTCTATGCCCGATTTTTGGCAACGCACCGCACCGTCGATGAATTGACGGATAACTTTTTTGACTTCCCTATGACTCAACGCACGCACTCTGCCGCCTGCAAAATAACTCGGTTCGCACTTGGACGCGGACACCGACGACAACGCAAGATTATGCTTTGACATAAACGGAGCGATTTTCGGTGCGATTTTGAACAGCGTTTTGGGGAAACTCTTGCACATTCTCGTCATTGCAATACACACGGGAACCGTGCCGATTGCAAGACCGACGTTCTGACGTCCGGGATGGTGCAACTGAACGAAAAGTTTTGCGCCGTGTTTGTGTATGCGCTCCGCAAATTCGTGAAGACCTGCAATTTGATAGTCATGGCTTGCGCCGAGTTGTGCGAACGCCGCCGAACCGTGTACATCATTGATACGAGTGATTTCGGTAATGATAAGACCCGTACCGCCTTTTGCACGTTCCTCGTAATAGTCCATAAGTTGCTCTGTGGCGCAACCGTCGAACTGACCGAAGCCCATAAGCATAGGCGACATAACGATACGGTTTTTAATTTCGCACTTACCTATTTTCATAGGTGAAAACAGCATTTTGTATTCCATAATTTCCTCTATTTTTTTCGCGCGCACGCGAAAAGTATATTTTTACTTAGCAATTATAACATAATACAAATGGATTTGCAAGAAATAAATTTACAAGTTAATCATTGCGAAAACGGCGTTGCGATGGAAGCAACAAACAAAGTTTATTGCTTAACATCGCACTTGTTTTCGCAATCTCTACCGCGCAGAGAATTTGCGCTATCAGTTCAAGCACGGACAAAAACTCACGCCGCAATTTCGCCAAATTATCTGCTTTGTGTTGCGCCTGCGGCGCGTTTTTTTGATGTGTAATAAACAAAAAAGGCGTGATAAAATCTCACCGTTTTATTCTAAATATTCCATAACTGCGGCAAAACCACAATATCACTGTGCCAACGGCACAATTTCACGCACGCTTGCGTGCATATCACTGCACCGTAGGTGCAATATCGTTACATATAAATCTCAATCGATATTCATTTGAGATTTGTATGCCTTCACCGTGTTTGCCAAAAGCATAGTCACCGTCATAGGTCCCACTCCTCCGGGGACGGGTGTTATATACGAGCATTTCGGCGCAACTTCATCAAAATCAACATCGCCGCAAAGTTTGCCGTTTTCATCTCTATCCATACCGATGTCGACAACAACCGCACCGTCTTTGACCATATCGCCTTTGAGGAATTTAGCCTTGCCTATCGCCACGCACACAATGTCGGCTTGCGATGTGATATTTTTGAGGTTCTGCGTGCGCGAATGGCATATCGTCACCGTGCAATTTCTGTCAAGCAAAAGTTGCGCAAGCGGTTTTCCCACGAGATTCGAGCGCCCGATGACAACCGCGTTTTTGCCTTCGAGCGAAATGTTGTAGTAATCGAGGAGTTTCAAAACTCCGTACGGTGTGCAAGCGACAAGGCTGTCGCGCCCCGTCCAGAGTCTGCCCTTTTGAACGTAGTGGCAACCGTCGACGTCTTTGTCGGGGGCAATGAGGTCGAGAAGCGAATTCTCGTCGAGGTGCTTTGGAAGCGGAAGTTGCAAAATCATACCCGACACATCGGGATTTTCGTTGAGATAATTTATCGTGTCGGCAACCTCATCGAAAGTGCTTTCGGCAGGAAGTTTGCAAAGAAACGATTTTATACCCACTTCGTCGCACGCTTTGATTTTGTTGCGTACGTACACTTGCGAAGCGGGGTCGTCGCCCACAAGGATAACCGCAAGACCGATTCCGCAATGGCAATCGATTTTTTTGAGATTTTCAACGTCGTGTTTGATTTGTTCT
The DNA here is from genome assembly GCA_963620965.1 of bacterium. Lineage (GTDB taxonomy): Bacteria > Bacillota > Clostridia > Christensenellales > CAG-917 > CAG-475. Next base: position 18,131 of record CAVFCJ010000014.1, on the reverse strand, counting down.
CTCGTGACTTTGGCAACGAGTTTGCCGTCGATAATTTGCATAGTTTCACCTCTATGTCGTTATTATACCATTCAACTCTCTTCGTTGTCAAAACATCTTGAAAAGCACAATGCCGTTTTTTCTGTATAAGCATGTGTCTTAATGTTATTCTTTTCTAAAAAATATCATGTCAACAAATTTCAAGAATGTATGATGTCAACGGAACTACAATTTAAAGAAAAAAAACAGTCTGCAAAAAAAATACTATCTTTCATCTGCAGCGATCAATATAAAATAAGCCCGCCACATTGTTTTACACAAAATAGCGGGCTTGCGTTTTAATTTGGTTTTATCGATTCAATATCGACTAATCGTTATTAACGTCGCTGTTTTCGTTTTCTTCTTTTCCTTCCGGAAGGAAAGAATAAATTACTTTGATTGCTTTATCGTCAAGTTTATGTTTTCTGTAAAGGAAGAAATATCCAAGCACATAAGCAACAATCAATAAAAACAGTATGACTCCCAAAACGATTCCTACAATAGCACCTGCAGGAAGACCTTTTTCTGTGGTCTCGGACACGGTCTCGGTTCCGCTATTTGCTTTGTCGTCACCTTTGGTCGTATCTGATGAACCTATTTTTGAGTATCCGCTTACGAGTTCTTGTACTTCAAGGGCATCTGCAGTAGTTAATGCGCCTGTTTTGCAAGTGTATTTACAATAACAGAACGTTCCATTGTTGTAAGTATCGTCTCTTGTAAATGTATAATTTATTCCGCCGATTTTTACAACGGGATTTCCGGTAAATTCGAAACCGTCATGTTCAACAAAGAGAAGGGTGACTGTTTCACCTGGGAGGCATCCTTCCGGCTGAGTATATATATCGAAATCGAAAGTTTTGCCTTCTTGGTATTTGACTCTGATTTTTGCGGATCCGACTTCGAGTTTTATTTCGTCGGATGCGGGCCAGCGAAATGCACCCTTATAACGAACATAATATTTGCCGACAGGTAGGTCGGTTACTGCCTCACCGGTTCCGGAAGTGTAGGTGGTTTCGCCATCTTTTCTATATTCCATTTCATCTGTAATGCCTTCGATTTTGCCGTCACCTACAGCATTCATTGAGTTTGTGATTGTGAATTTATCGGAAGTCGGTGCATTTAACAAATTTATGGTTACATAATATCCGCTATTGACGTAAAACGCATCAAGGCATAGACATACCGTTGTGTCTTTTGTAAGAGTGTAAAACGTTTCTTTTGAATATTCTATATCGGCATTTAAATCTTTAACTATAACGGCATTGGATTTTTCAGGATCAAGATTTACCTTTATGGTGTCGTTTGCCTTCAATTTGTAAGTAAGATAGGTACAATATCTTGTCAGATTTGTGTCCCCTGCGCCGCCATAAGTGTATATAGTCTTTCCGTTTACAACAATAGACTTCCAAACCAACTTGTTAGTCGGATTATCCTCATTGTTAGTTAGAACCAAATCTAATTTTAACTCGTTGCCTATGGTGTAAGTTTTTGTCAACGTCACAGTCTTTGAGATAGATGGTCCTTCACCTTTTTCAAACTGTTTTTCTCCGTCAAGAGCAAGAGTCGTGATATTAGGGATTTCGTCATCCTTGAAAGTAACATTAAGTGCTGCTTTATATTGATCACCCGAAGTGAAAACCTCTCCTGCTGCTACGTCTATCCATTCGCCTCCATAATATTTTTTCCAAGTAAGTGAATTAAAACTTTCAACGACGTAATAGTCCGATACACTTAATTCGGATACAGTGGTTACGGGTGCGCCCACACAGGGATTTAGTTTTATATCACACCCCTCGCCGGCATAAGCAATTTGCGAATTTATGCCGCCAAACACTGTTGATACCAAAGCAATGGCAATCAGCATGCAAATCGCCAATAAAATGATTGGCAGTCTTTTTGTTTTTACATTACTCATAATAAAGATTCTCCTTCTTTATAATAGTTTTTGTTATGATTTTATGACGTCACCGTCTGTGCAGTCAACGGCTATAGTCCCGGTATGAAGCATACAGCCATTTACTCTTGCCACAAATAAAAAACAGACCAAGGTTTTACTGCCCTGATCTGCAAGATGATAATATAAATTATTACCCCCCCCGAAAAAATTTCGAGGAAGGCAAGGTCATATTCCAATCTTAGACTTTTGTCTTTGTGCCTTATTGGCTTTTTTTTATTGTACTACACCCGTTTTAATTTGTCTATATATTTTGAAACATTATCAAATGAAGTCGGTGCGAAAAACGGCATTTTGACACATTCTAACCGTGTTTTTGCACAAAGCATATTGACATAATCCCCTTCAAAGAATATAATAAGTCAACAAATTCAGAACGGAGATACATATGAACAACTGGGCAGTAGTCGATTGGAATACGGACGTTTGGCATTTTATCGTCAGAATGCTCGTTTCCGTCGTATGCGGATTTTTGATAGGTCTCGAACGAAAATCCCGAAGCAAAGAGGCAGGCATTCGCACGCATGCGATAGTGTGCTTGGCGTCCTGTCTGTTTATGATTTTGTCAAAGTACCTTGCTGCACCGCTTTTCAGCGACATTTCGAGCAACACTTTCACAGGGGACGCAACAAGAATCGCCTCGCAAGTTGTCACCGGCATCGGCTTTTTGGGCGCAGGCATCATAATGTACCGCAGAGACGTCATGCACGGTCTTACGACGGCGGCAGGCGTTTGGGCAACGGCGGCAATCGGCATGGCAATCGGCAGCGGATTTATCGTCACTGGCGTAAGCGCAACGGCGATAATCCTCCTGTTGCAACTTGTCTTCCACTTGCCGATAAAGACTTTCACGACAAGACATATCGCGCTCATAAAAATGCAAGTCTGGATTGAAAACGACGACGTTCTCAATCAGATTCTCGAAAAACTCGGTGCGCAGAAAGTGAGTTCCTACAAAGTCAAGCTAGTGGGCGAAAGCCTCATCGCAACCGTCGAAGTCGCAACCACCGACGAACTCGACCCGATGAAATTCAACTCTTTGATTAGAGAGTTTCCCTCTCACCTTCTCTCAATCGAACGCGCAGACGAATAAGCGCAAACATAGGAGTAATGAAAACGGCAGTTTAGGCTGCCGTTTTTCTTTGTGGTCTTATAGGTTTTACAAATTCAAATTTTTAGAGGTTTTGCGGAATCTAACGCGTTTAATTTTGATTATGCAATCACAAACGATGGCAAATTGCCTCGCTTTGACAAGTTTATGCTCGGTTCAATTCACTTTGTTTATGGGTGCGTTTTGCAAGAACGCTCGAACGTTGTCCTCTGTTGCGTGCAAAAGTCGCACTCTCGCCTCGAGGCTCGCCCACGCCATATGAGGAGTGATTATGCAGTTTTTTGCGTGAAGCAAAGGATTGTCCGCTTTTGGCGGCTCGCTTGTCATCACGTCGAGTGCCGCTCCTGCGATTTTGCCGCTATTGAGTGCGTCGGCAAGCGCGTTTTCGTCGATAAGTCCGCCCCTTGCAGTGTTGATTAGATACGCCGTAGGCTTGAAAAGCGCAAGACTTTTTTCGTTTATCATAAGTTTTGATTGCTCGTTGAGCGGACAATGCAAGGTGACGAAATCGGCGTTTTTGAACACTTCGTCTTTGGGTACGCAACCCTCGACGGGCGTGCGAGTGCTTATAAGCACGTTCATCCCGAACGCCTTTCCGATTTGCGCAACCTTTTTGCCTATACTGCCGTAGCCGATTATGCCGAGCGTTTTGCCGTAGAGTTCGTGAAGGGTGTCGAGCGTATATGCAAAATCCTTGCAATTTTGCCAGTCCCCTCTCGCAACCGATTGCGCATGCAACGAGAGTTTGCACGCAACTTCAAGGATAAACGCAAACGTGAGTTGCGCAACGGAATTGGTGCTGTAATACGGCACGTTACATACGGTGATTCCGAGTGCCCTTGCCGCCTCGATGTCAACGATGTTGTAGCCCGTTGCCAAAATGGTGATGAGTTTGAGATTTTTGCACTCGGCAAGCGTATCTTTGTCCATCACGATTTTGTTGATGACCAAAATATCCGCGTCTTTTGCGCGTGGCAAAACGTCCTCTTTGCTCGTCGTGTCGTAGTAGGTCACGTCGCCGAATTGATTGAGAAAATCGAAATCGAGTTCCTTTCCTTTTGCGGTTGCCCCATCAAGAATGACAATTTTCATAATACTGAGTTGCTTATTCTTCAACAAGTTTGCGCTTTCTGTCGTTGATGATACCAAGACTGTCTTTCATCGCTTTTTCCGCGCTGTCGAGTATGTTGAATGCCAGCGAGCGCGCTTCGTAATCCATCTTGTGATAGTTTTCTTCCGCTTCCTGCTGCATTGACTCGGCTTCGGCCTTTGCGCGAGCATAAACTTCGGTTTCACTCATCAGACGTTTTGCTTGCTCTTCCGCCTTGTCCATAGTTTCGTTTGCGTACTTTTCGGCTTTTTCGATGATGTCGTCACGCTCTTTTTTGATTTGCGTCGCCTCTCTCAACACGAGCGGATAACTCGCTCTGAAACGCGAGATAAGGTCGAGCAAAACGCCCTTGTTGATGACGATATCCGTGTTGCTGAAAGCCGCTTTTTTGGCTTTTAACACTTCGCTCTCGATTTCGTTGATAAGCATATCGATGGTTTCCATAACGCACCCCTTTTGTGTAATAATTTGTTTTATTTTTGTATTTTTTATGGCAAAAAACACTGCTTTTGCCATTGCTTAGTCTCATTTTATCATATATTTTCAACCAAAAACAACCCTGATTTTCTGCGCTATTTGAGGCATGCAAATTCTTTTGACAGTAGAAGCGGAACGCAGCACGTCGGCAACGAGGAGTAATCTCCCTTTGCGATTTGTTCCCTTGCCTTTGTCGAACTTACGTTTGAAAAGACGTTCGGCTCGATGAAAAGCGTTTCGAAACCATGCTCGCGGTTGAACTTTGCCATATCGTCCTCGTACGCTTTGTCTTCGTCTCCTCTTATGCCTCTTATAAGCACGCTTGCGCCTACGTCTTTTGCGACCTCGACGGCATATTTTTCGGAATATATAGTCTTTGCGCCCTTCTTTTGAGCGCATACGCACTCGCAAAGCGCAAGCCTCTGCGCCGAATTGAATGTGTAAGTTTTGTCGGGATTGACAAGGCAGGCAACCCACACTTCGTCAAACTCGCAAAGAGCCTCGTCAAGCACCGCCTCATGTCCTTTTGTGAACGGGTCGAAACTGCCTGCCATGAGCGCGACGGATTTGCGAGAGATAAACTCGGCAACCACCGTACCCATTTTTTTGGTGCGCTGCTTATAGCGTTTGTCGCTCACCTCGTAGGTCTTTTCCGCGCCGTGTTCGAACACAATAACGCCGCCGTCGGCAAGCAAATCGAGGTCGAATATCAATCCGAGCGAAATCTCGCCAAGTCCGCTCGCATACGGCGGATCGACGAATATCATATCGAACTTTTTGCCCGTGACGTACGCATTACGAAGCACGCCCGAAAAATCGGAATTGACCACCTTGAAATTGCCGTCTATTCCCTGTAAATTTTTGCGCACGAGTTCTATGCTATCCTTGCTGTTGTCAACAAACACAACCTCTTTTGCGCCGCGCGAAATGCACTCTATACCGAGCGCGCCGCTCCCTGCAAACAAGTCGAGCACGACTGCGTCCTGACTGTATCCTTGCAAGACGTTGAAAAGCGTTTCCTTTATTCTGGTGGTTGTGGGACGCACTCTGTCGTCCTTTGGCGAGGCGAGATTTTTGCCTCTGTACTTTCCTGCAACAACTCTCATTTTTCACCGTTTATATTCAAAGAATATAATTATTTTCGTTTCGAGCAGATAAAACTCATATCCATCGCTGTGTAAACAATCGTTTTATCCGCTTCGTTTATCGTTTTATGGTTTTACCGTTTTCATTGCGTTTTTATTGTTTTAAGCGATAATCCAACAACGGTTTTCGTTTTTACGGCATATCCGCGCCGTATGGGTTGACTCTTTCGCCGCTTGCGTCTATGATTCTCTTTTCGGTGACGAGAAGGTCGAGCGGAACGTCGAAAGAATCCGTTTGAAGCCCTTCGACTTGCTGGCAATCGAACGCAAGACCTATGACGAAACAATCGTGCGAGGCAAGATAGCGGTCGTAATAGCCTTTGCCGTGTCCTGCCCTTTTCAAGCCGTCGAAAGCAACCATTGGCACAACCGCAACGGTCGGGTCGTCAACCGAGTGCGAGCCGACGGGTTCGAGTATGCCCCATTTGTTGGTTTTGAAGTTGGTGAACGGCGAAATTGCGATTGCCTGCATTTCCTCGCCGCAAACTCTCGGCACGCAAACCACTTTTTCGAGCATAAGCGCAAGCCCTACGATTTCTTCGGTGTTCGGCTCGCCGTCCGTGCCTAAATAAACAAAAACTTTCGGCGCGTGCGTAAACTCGAAAAGTCCCGAAAGAGCGTCGGCGATTGCGCCGCTTGCCCATTCTTTTTGCGCCGAACTCATCTTGGAGATTTGCGCTTTTGCAAATTTTCGTGCTTCGATTTTGTTCATTTTTCAGCCGTTTTTTATACGTTTTTTATACGTTTTTTTGCGTGTTTTTTGCGTGTTTTTTGCGGTTTTTTATGCGTTTTTCATGCTGTTTTTATGTCGTTTCAAGCAATTTCCAACGTCGATATTTTTGAAAATTTCGACGTGTTTTATCGTTTTCAATCGCGATACACTCGCTTGATTCTGCCCTTTTGCGACGTCATAAGGCAGTATTCTATGGTGTTTCGCTCGCTTGCGACTTCGTATGCTTTGTCGCCGTCGAAAAGCAGAACTTTTTCGCCGACTTTTGCCACCAAATCGCCCGTATCGACGACAAAACAGTCCATACATACGTTGCCGATGACGGCGCATTTTGTGCCTCGAATCCACACCGACGAGGGATTTTCCCTTGCAATCGAATCGGCATATCCGCCGAAAACGACCGCCGTGTTCGTCGCTTTTTGCAAAGCAAAATCGCCGTAACTCACTCTTTCGCCCGCTTGCAAATGCCGAGATTCGATGACCTGCGAGTATGCACTCATTGCTCCCTTATATGCGTTTATGCCGAGTCGCACGCCGTCGTATCGCAACTTCGGATTGAAGAGCGAATGGCTCGAAGCAAGGTGCGCTTTTATGTCGGGATAATATCCCTTTGCAACCTCGACGAACTTGTCGAACTCACCCTTTTGCGCTTGGGTTTCGTCACGCAAGTGCGAATATATGCCCGAAACGTTTATACCGAGTGCTTTTGCCTTTGACAAGACCGTTTGAATTTCGTCAAGACAAAAACCCAGTCTGTGCATACCGCTGTCGACTTTTACATGCGTTTTCAGTTTTGCGGGATTTATGCGGTTTGAGTTTATCAAACTCACGATTTTTGCAAACTGATTTTCATTGTGCAAGCCGATTGTCAAATCCTGCCGATATGCCCTGTATATCTCGTTTTCGTCAAGCGCAAGCACGAGAATGTCGCTTTTTATGCCCGCGCGCCTTAGTTTCAACCCTTCTTCGAGAGTTTCAACGCCGAAAGCGTCAACGACGTTTTCCGCTCGCTTTGCGACCTTTATAAGTCCGTGTCCGTATGCGTCCGCTTTGACCATAAGCATAACGGGAACGCCGACGAGCCGCTTTGTCGCAAGGACGTTTTGCTCTATTCTGTTCAAGTCAATTTCGACGACGATTTTCACTGCCACCTCGCATAATCTTATGCGCGTGACATAGAGTCGGTGACATAATTTTTTGCTTTATGCCCTATCGCGCGGTATAATGCTTTCAAGTTTAAGAATACATAGCAAACTCAAAGCGGTTAGCGGCGCATTTTGCGGGCGTTGTACGATTTTATCTATTGTGCATTATAATTTATGCTCAACCGCGCTTATAGTAGTTGATAAGGCAACCGTCGAGAATGATTTGTTTTTCGCTGTCGGTGAGAGCGTCCATACGCAGCGTGACGTTTTGCGATTTTCCGTCACGAACAAGGTGCGCATCGAACTGCGTTTTGCCGCTTGCAATGACCTTTCTCACGTTGTCGATGACAACAATATCCCCTTTTAGATACTCGGTTTTGTCATCTATGAGCGGAAGCATGCCCCAGTTGATGAGGTTGGAGCGATAACGCTTTGTCGCGTACTCTCTTGCGATATTCGCGCCGCCCGAAAGAAAGCGTTGGCAACTTGCCGCTTGCTCTCTCGCACTTCCGTCGCCGGGTTTGACGGCAAATATACAAGAGGAAATCGTCGTATCGTCGACGGATACGCCGAGTTGCTTCAAAACCTCTTTTACGTCGTTGTTTTCGCCGTCGCGCACTTTCTTGCTTTCGCCGACGTACGAGGGGTCTTTTCTTGAAAGCGCAAATTCTGCAAGGCGCAAGGGATTGCTTCTGTAAGACGAGGTTTCGCCCGACGGAATGAGTTCGTCCGTAGTGGTGACGGGATCGTTGATTACGCTGCAAAGTTTGAGCGCAAGATTGTTTTTGAGCGGCGCAATGGTCGGAATGTCGGTGATGTTCGGACCATACACGAGTTGCACGGAAGAATCCGCTTTGCCGAAGCCGTTGTACACTCTCGACGTATACGCTTTTTCGTCGTATTCAAACGGCGCGAAGTTCTCGTCGAAGTCGAAATCCAAAGCGGAAGTCAACACTCCGCCGTTTGCCGCCGTCGCCGCAATTGAGCGAGCGTCCATAAGAGCAACCGAAGCGATTTGATTGTCGGAAGGCTTGCTTCCCTCTCGTCTTTCAAAGTTTCTCGTTGTATGGCGAATGCTGAATCCGTTGTTGCACGGAACGTCGCCTGCGCCGAAGCACGGACCGCAGAAACAAGGCTTGATAACCGCGCCGCTTTCTATGAGCGTTGCTATAGAGCCGTTTCGGACAAGCGCAAGATTGGTGGGTTGAGAGCCTGCGTATACGTTGAGCGCAAACGCGCCACTTCCCACGCTTCTATTTTTAAGTATATTTGCAGCAAGGGATATATTGTCGTAAGTGCCGCCTGCGCAACCTGCGATTACGCCTTGCGATACAACGATTTTTCCGTCTTTTATTTTGTCGGTAAGGCGGAAAGTGCCTTCTTTTAAGCCCAAAAGTTTGTTGCCTTCCTTTTCGACTTCGGACAAAATTTCATAAGGATTTGCAATTACGTCCGCAAGTTTATATACGTTCGAGGGGTGGAACGGAAGCGCAATCATAGGCTCGACTTTACTCAAATCAACCAAAATTCCGCCGTCGTACCAAGCACCGTTTTGAGGCGAAAGACGCTTGCATTCGTTCTCTCTGTGATAAGTTTCAAGATATTCTCTCGTCTTTTCGTCGGTGCACCAGATTGAGGAAAGGCAAGCGCTTTCGGTGGTCATAACGTCTATGCCGTTTCTAAATTCCATCGGAAGGTCGGATATGCCGTCGCCCACGAATTCGAGCACGCAATTTTTGACGAATCCGCTCTTGAACACTTTGCCGATTATGGCAAGCGCAACGTCTTGCGGGCCTACGCCCTTGCGGACTTTGCCGCTCAAACATACCGCTATGACGCGCGGATAATCTATGTCGTAGGTACGCTTCAAGAGTTGTTTGACAAGTTCTGGGCCGCCCTCGCCTATCGCCATAGTGCCGATTGCGCCGTAACGAGTGTGCGAATCGCTTCCGAGTATCATCTTGCCGCAACCTGCAAACATCTCTCGCATATAACTGTGAATGACGGCGACGTTTGCCGGAACGTAAATTCCGCCATACTTTTTTGCACAAGAAAGTCCGAAAACGTGGTCGTCCTCGTTTATCGTGCCGCCAACAGCGCAGAGCGAGTTGTGACAGTTTGTCAAAACATACGGAACGGGAAATTCCGTAAGTCCGCTCGCCTTTGCCGACTGAATTATGCCGACGTAGGTTATGTCGTGCGAAGCCATTGCGTCGAAGCGAATGTTGAGTTTGTCATCACGCCCCGAAAGATTGTGCGCCGACAGCACCGAATAGGCAATCGTGCCTTGCTTTAGCGACTTTACGCCCGCCGCTTTTAATTCTTCCTCGGAAACGAGTTTGCCGTTCAGATAATAGGTTGCTCGGTTTATAAGTTCTATCATTTTTCCAAATTCCGTACGCGCAGATTTGCGGATCGATTTTTATGCAAGTCTTGCGCGTATCGTTTCGTATTTCGATTGCGATTTACAAAGTAAATCGAAAATTATTTTTTGTTTTTATCTTTCTTTTCGGGGGTGAAAACTTCAACTATGACTTCGCCGATATGGTTGCGCATTTCAAGGATGAAAGCGTCGATTTTGCCCGTTGCGATATTCACCTTGTAACTCATCTCACCGTCTTGTTGGTTTTGTCCTTTGACGATTATGTAAATCTCACGTGTTATGCTGTTTTGCTTTATGCAAACAACATCGTCGTACTTGATTTTGTCAACGAAAAAGCCGAGAACGGCAATCATTCTGTCGTCCTTGAATCCGTAGTAACTGTTGAAAAGCACGAGCGCGGCGGCAACCGCAATTATCAGCGCTGCAACGAGGGATACCCACGCCACTGCCGGCTGTTGAGTGATTATGCCGTTTGCGCCCGCTATCATCGCTATGTCGAGTCCGCCGATTGCCAGCGCACCCAAAATAACTACGGCGACTATGACCGTTTTGACAATGCCGAAATTCATTCTAAATTTCATACTTCGCTCCTAAAAATGTCCGTTTGTTGTAGGTCTTTTGCGATTTTCTTTATCTTTCGATTGCGACTTTGCGCAATGCATTGCTTCTTTATTCTTCGTCCGATTTGACGCTGTCGGATTTGTCCTTGACGTACTCGTCAATTGTTATCTGTCGTTCGTCCTGTGCATCGTAATCGTAGTCGTCCGACTGCTGTTCGGCACGGAATCCGTACTCAACCGTGTTGATAACCGTCGTCGCATCCGTGTAGAAACTAAATCCTTTTGTCTTGTAATAGCCGATAAGTTCGATTGCTCTGAGCATAAAGTAGTACATCGACGGCAGGATGAGCGACATAAGTCCGCCTGTGGAAACGGCGAACGTGGTGGTGAAAAGATACACGATTGTGAATGTTACAGCATATGATTTGAAGAGTCCGCCGACATTGCTCTTGACATATGTCAAACTCCTCATGAAACTCGTGTATACGCTCTCCTCGGGATGAAAAATCATCCTCGGCAACCACCCTGCCAAAAGCGTGGCGCGCAACGAACATATGCAAATGCCCACGACAATGAGTATCGGCATCACGAAAAACGCTATCGAATCGAAAAGTCCGAACAAAATGGACAACATCAACGCGGCAAAAATCAAGTCGATGGGAAGGATTATAGTGAGCCTTGCCGCCGAGTATTTGCAGCACTTTTTGAAGTTGAGAGCCATGTTGCTGGCAAATCCGTAGCGCATATTCGACGCCATAAGATTGTTGATTATGTCGGCGTTCGTGTAGTACGAAAGTCCGAAAACGAAGCAGAAAAGCGCATAGACGAAAATCCCTGCAAATACGAGTCCGACGGTGATTCCGACGTGCTGCGCACATATTCCGAACACGCCCTCGAACGAATGCAACACATCGCCGATTGCGGCGCGTATTGTGGACGAACCACCCCACACCTCCGCTATGCTGTCTTTTATCGTCAAAACGTATGTGTTTGCATCGCTTACAGCAGCAAGTGCGTTCCATATCGGCAGAATTGTCGCCGCGCCGATGGCAATCGACAGCACAAGCGATATTACGATCCACAAAAAGATCTTCACCGCATGACCCATATTTGAAAACAACAGGGATAACGAATACTTAAATTCCATATTACTCTCCGAGGCATTGCCTCATATTTTTTCGCAAACGAATTTGCGGATTTTATTTTGACCAAATATCTTTTTTCTTCTTTTCCAAGTCCAGACGTTCCGTTCCTGTGACCTCGTAGAAAAGGTTGTACATAAGCGTGAGGTAAAACGGAACGACGTACAGATATGCAATCGCGTCCAAAAGTACTTGCGCGATAACGCCGCATTCGAGGGTGCCCGTCACTATCATACATATCTCAACCGGAAGAACGCACAAAAGCAACGTGAAAAACGTGTTGGCAAGCCTTCCCGACATACTTCTGACCGCTTGCCTGAGAGCGACTTTCTTAGGAAGTCCCGTATGCAGACAATACGGCGGCCAAAGTATGACAATCGACATGATGAGTATCATCGAAAACTGCATCAAAACGAGCGTAAGTGACGAAAATACGAGCCACGTCACCCTGCTCTTGAACGTCACCCACCATAGATAGTACAAAACGGTAGCGAGTAAGTTGAATATCTCAAACAAGCAAAACGCAAGCAAGCAAAACAAAAGCGAGGTCAAAAGGTTGAAATTGAGCCTCGTTTTCACCATGTCGGGCGCAATCGTGAACACGCCTATGCGCATGTGCGCGTCGATAACGCCGTACATAATCGCGATGAAAAAAACGAGCAGCGCAAGCCCGATAAGCCCGAGATACCAGTAGGAAAACGGAAGTTCGCGCATTGCGACGTACATATCCGAAAAACTCGACGGATTTATCTTCTCGTAGTCAAAAAGGTAGTAAAGCGTCGAGGACGGCGAGAGCAAAAACGGCAACAGCAATGCGGGCGCAACGCTCATAAGCATAAGATATGCGCCTTTTTCAAAAAAGTATTTCCAAGTCTGCTTGAAGCAGACATTGTTTGTATTGCTGTTTTTTACTCTCATCTCGTCTCCTTACTCGAACATTGCGAGTTTATCTTTGAGTTTTGCAAGTTTCTCGTTTGCCTTTGCGAGTTTTTCTTTCTCGTTGTCGATAAGTTTTTGGGGCGCTTTGGAAACAAATCCTGTATTTGCCAAAAGTCCTTGCGTCTTTTGGATGACTTGCATCGTGGCGGCAATCTCTTGATTTATACGCTCTTTTTCCTTATCCTCGTCGATGAGGTCGCCAAGCGGAACGAGAATTTCTGCGTCGTGCGTGACGATTGCGCTCACTTTTGCGCCCAGTCCGTTTCTGTCCTCAACGAGTTTGACTTCGTTTACGCCCGCGAGTTTTTGGATATATGCGCTTGCCGACTCGATAAATTTGGGGTATTTGGCAATGACGTAAGCGTTTATCTTCTTTGACGGCACAACGTTCATTTCGTTGCGCAAGTTTCTTATCGAACTTATGATTTCTCTGAGGCTCTCAAACTGTGCTTCTTCCTTTCTGAACACTCTGTGCTTGTTGTAGGACGGCCAACTTTGAACCATCAATACGCTGCCCTTCGGCGCGATTTTCGAGTAGATTTCTTCGGTGACGAACGGTATGAACGGATGCAAAAGTTTGAGTATCTCGCCCAAAACGTACGCAAGCATGGCGATTGCGTGATTGTGTTGCTTCTTGTCGTCCGAATAAAGCATAGTTTTGCTCATTTCGATGTACCAGTCGCAGAACTCGCTCCACACAAAATCGTAAAGTCTTGCCGCCGCAAGCCCGATTTCGTACTTGTTGAGGTTTATCGTAACTTCCTTGATTACGTCGTTGAGACGAGTGAGAATCCACTTGTCCGCACCGTTGAATCTCGCAGGAAACGTCAAATCATCGTCGCCTTTGATGTTCATAATCACAAATCTCGACGCGTTCCAGAGTTTGTTGACAAAGTTTCTGCAACTCTCGATTTTGCCGTCGGTAAATCTCGTGTCGCTACCGGGGGCTATGCCTGTCGCAAGCGAGAAACGCAATGCGTCTGCGCCGTATTTGTCGATGATTTCGAGCGGGTCGATACCGTTGCCCAAACTCTTTGACATCTTTCTGCCCTGCGCGTCGCGTACGAGTCCGTGTATAAGCACCTCGCTAAACGGGACTTCACCCATAAACTCTATGCCGCTGAATATCATTCTCGCAACCCAGAAGAAGATTATGTCATAGCCCGTGACAAGCACGTTGCCGGGATAGAAATAACTCAAATTCTTTGTCTTTTTGGGATATCCGAGAGTGCTGAACGGCCATAGTGCGGAACTAAACCAAGTGTCGAGAACGTCCTCGTCCTGATGTATATGATGTCCGCCGCACTTGGGGCAAGTGTCCACGTTGGTCTTTGAAACCGTCATTTCTCCGCAATCGTCGCAGTAGTACGCGGGGATTCTGTGTCCCCACCAAAGTTGACGGGATATGCACCAGTCACGGATGTTTTCCATCCAGTTGAAATAGGTGTTTTCAAATCTCTTGGGGATAAACTCGGTTTTTTTGGAACGCACCGCCTTGATTGCAGGCTCCGCAAGCGGCTTCATCTTGACAAACCATTGCTTGGACACGAGAGATTCCACCGTTTCGCCACAACGATAGCAAGTGCCGACATTGTGCGCATACGGCTCGATTTTTACCATAAGTCCGAGCGCAGTCAAATCCTCGACTATCGCCTTTCTTGCGGTGAGTCTGTCCATCCCCTTATACTTGCCGGCGTTTTCGTTCATGAGTCCGTCCTCGCCGATAACCTGAATTACGGGCAAATCGTGGCGCAAGCCGAGTTCGAAGTCGTTGGGATCGTGCGCAGGCGTGATCTTAACTGCGCCCGTACCGAAACCGATTTCGCAATAATCGTCCGCGACAACGGGGATTTCTCTGTTCGTAAGCGGAAGTTTGACGGTTTTGCCGACGTATTTCGCCATTTTCTCGTCTTTGGGGTTGACCGCAACCGCCGTGTCGCCGAGCATGGTTTCGGGGCGCGTCGTCGCAATGACGATTGCGTCGTCCTCGCCTACAACTGGGTACTTGTAATACCAAAGGTTGGATTGCTGTTCTTCATATTCGACCTCTGCGTCGCTGAGTGCAGTATGGCAATGAGGGCACCAGTTGATTATGCGGTTTCCTCTGTAAATCAAGCCTTTTTTGTAGTAACGTACAAATGCTTCCAAAACCGCGTTGGAGCAGTTTTCGTCCATAGTAAAAGCGGACTTCGACCAGTCGCACGAAATGCCGAGCGCCTTTTGTTGCTCGACGATTCTTCCGCCGTACTGTTCTTTCCACGCCCAAGCGCGCTTCAAGAATCCTTCTCTGCCGACGTCGTTTTTGTCAAGTCCTTCCTCTTTCTTCAACTTTTCCACAACCTTGACTTCGGTTGCGATAGAGGCGTGGTCCGTTCCCGGCATCCAAAGGGTTTCGTAGCCGCTCATTCTCTTGAAACGGACGATTACGTCTTGAATGGTTTCGTCAAGTGCGTGTCCCATATGAAGTTGTCCCGTGATGTTGGGCGGGGGCATCATAATCGTGAACGGTTCTTTTTCGGGGTTAGTGTGGGCTTCGAAAAACTTGCCCTTCATCCACATATCGTATATGCGTTTTTCAAACCCCGGATTGTACGTTTTGTCCATATCCTGCATATTGTTTATCTCCTTGCGCCGCTATGGCGCGACTGTATTCAAAATTATTAAAGCAATCCGAAAAAGTCAAAAGTTTCTCGGAAAGCGTCGTTTTTTATCGGGAAATTCAGCCTTCGTAAGTGCCGTCTTTCTTTTCTTGTACGATTTTTTGGTCTTCCGCCTTGACGGATTCCGCCGTAGCGGCTTCCATTTTGCCTTCTTTGACGAGTTTGACTTGCTTCATCGTTTCGCGAAGATAACTGAATGCCGCGCCGTAACTCATCGCGATACCCCACGCCAAAATGCCCCAGTCGGCATATTGAACGTAGTCGTGGAAGAACGCAAGTATTACGCCCACGGATATCGTGAACGAGGACACCTTTCCAAGCCAGTTCGCCTTGACCGTTGCGCCCTTTTTGAGGACGTAAAGCGCAATCATCGCTTGTATAAACTCTTTTGCGAAAATCAAAATCACGAATGCGTAATGCACAAACCACGGATTGTCGAGCGTGCCGTTTGCCTCAAGATTCTTGCCAAGAGACGTAAGCCCCGTGCAAAACGACAAACACGCAAGCACCGAAACGTGCATAAGTTTGTCCGCAATAGGGTCGAGAACCATGCCGATGCCGCTTTGCATATTGAACTTTCTCGCAATCCAGCCGTCAACCATATCGCTGCCCGACGCGAGGAAAAATACGCCCAAAGCAATGTAGAAAAGCAATTTGCTGTCGCGAACGCCGCCCAATGCCATCAACGTCACGAATACGGGTACGCACAAAATGCGGAAGTATGTGATGATGTTGGGGATTGTCCAGACTTCTTTGAAATCGATTTGACCGAGTTTTTTTGCCATACTGTTCTCCAAATGCGCACGCATATGCGAGCGTGCGCCGATAATTTCTATCATTATACCAAAGAATTATCGCCATGTAAACAATAAAATCCCGCCAAAAAGCACAAAATATAGAAAATGTCAATACAATGCAACGAGGGATTGAATGAAACGATGCTTGATTATCATCAACAAAAAAGCCGGCACGAGCAAGAAAATCAACTTTGAAAAGGTGGAAAAATGCCTCGGAAACGGCTATTCGTACACCCATAAGATCTTGCCCGACGACGAAATAAACGAGATTGAGGGATTCGATGCGGTCGCAGTGTGCGGCGGCGACGGAACTCTCGGCTCGGTGCTCGAAAAGACGTGCAAAAAGCCGTTGGATTTGTTTTACTTCCCCGTCGGCACTCTAAACGACAAGGCAAAGGCGCAAAGATACGAAAAACACAAGAGCGTATGCCCGAGTTGCGAGGGCTACGAATCGAGCGCAAAACCCGTCGTTTACGGCATATGCGAAAAAGTATTGAGCGACGGAAAATATAAAACCGTCGATTGCGACGGCGACGTATTCGCCTACGTTTTTGCAGCAGGCTCTTTTACGCCGATAGGCTACACGTCAAAAGTGAAGAACAAACAGAAATTCGGCATTCTCGCATACGTTTGGCAAATCCTCAAAGAATACAAACCGCACCGAATCGAGGCAAAGATTGAAAACGGCAAACACGTCCATGATGGCGAGTTTACTCTCATTATGTTTTTGAAGTCGCCAAGATGTTTCGGCTTTCGCTTCAACAAAGCGTTCGAGCAAGACGTCACGAGCGGTCATCTGCTTGCGATACGCTCGCCCAAACATAACGGACTGCTCGGAAAAATCGAAATGTTTTTCCCCTTCTTCAGAGTGTTTTTTGTAGGTTTGAAAAAGGAAAAGACAAGCGGAAAAATCGTTTTCGAGAAGACATATTCAACATATCTCACGCTAAAATCCAACGTCGATTTTTGCAAGGACGGAGAAAAACAAACGGTGAACGACGGCACGTACAAAGTTTCGTTCAAACGCTCGATTTGCAACTTTACCGTCATCGAAAAATTCTGAAAAACAAAGCAAAAAAACCGCAATGTTTTACAACAAACCGACATTTTTGTAATACTTTGACAATAAAACTAAGGAAATGAAAAACCCCACTGTTTAGTAGGATTTTTCATCGTTTGCTATTAAATGTTTTATAAAAAACTCGGTTTTTTAGAACAATTTTTGCTAAAAACGCAACTTTTCGAGATTATATCGCAATTCTCAACCGCTCGTCAAATCCCGTCTTAACCGAGAACGAGTTTCACAACGTCGGCAGGCGTGTTTAAGATATAATCGGCTTTGTACTTTTCAAATTCTTCTCTGTTTCCGTAGCCGTAAAGGACGGCTGCGCAATCGACGTTTTCGGCGTGCGCGCCTTCGATGTCATAGAGTCTGTCCCCCACCATCAAAACTTTGCTTTCGTCCTCGACTTTCAGATTGTCGAGCACCAGTCTCACAACGTCGCGTTTCGATTCCTTGCTTGCGTCGCTCGACGCGCCGCCCACAAAATCGAAATACTTTGCAAGGTCGAAATCTCGCATTATCATATCCGTAAATTTGATGGGTTTGCTCGTTGCGACGGCGAGAATTTTGCCTGCGACTTTAAGCGTTGACAACATTTCGCGAACGCCGTCGAACACCTTGCAATTTTTGTAACCGCCCGCTTCATATACTCCCCTATACAATCCGATGAGTTTTTCGATTTCGGGCAATTCCAAGCCGAAAAATTCGCGCATTGACACTCTAAACGGCGGACCCACCATTTTATCGAGGATTGCGCTTGTGTACGGTATGTTTTCTTTGTCGAGCGCATACGCAATACATTCGGTTATTCCCGGTTTGCTGTCCGTCAAAGTTCCGTCGAGGTCGAACAAAATATAATCGTATTTCTTCATTTTTTCGTCCGCTCGCAAACAAAC
>CAVFCJ010000013.1:8812-27104 GCA_963620965.1 bacterium | reverse complement strand
GTTTATAATATATTTTATGGCATATACATCATTATATCGCAAATATCGTCCCGACACCTTCGACAAGGTTATCGGGCAAGATCACATCGTGCGTACGCTGAGGAATCAGATTGCTCACAACAACGTCGGACACGCGTACATTTTCACCGGCACGCGAGGCACGGGCAAAACTTCCGTTGCCAAAATTTTTGCGCGTGCGGTGAATTGCCTTTCGCCGCTTGCGGACGGTTCGCCGTGCGGACAGTGCGAAAACTGCGTGGAACTTGCGGAAAATTCAAATTTCGATATTCTCGAAATCGACGCCGCGTCCAACAACTCTGTCGACCAAATAAGAGAATTGACGGACAAAATCGGTTTTCCACCGACGGTGGGCAAGTACAAAGTCTACATCGTAGACGAAGTTCATATGCTCTCGAAAGCCGCTTTCAATGCGTTGCTCAAGACGTTGGAAGAACCGCCGTCGCACGCGATTTTCATTCTCGCAACGACGGAAATTCATCAAATACCCGCGACGATTTTGTCGAGGTGTTTGCGTTTCGATTTCCGACTTGTGCCAAACGGCGTTATCGCAAAGCGTATTCGCGACATCTTTGACGACATAAACGTAAAATACGAAAGCGAGGCGGTTGACCTCATTGCTTCGGCAGGTGCGGGAAGCGTGCGCGACGCGTTGTCCATTGCGGATATGTGCGTGAGTTATTGCGACTCGAACGTGACCTACAACGGTGTGCTCGAAGTGCTGGGCGCGGCAGATCCGAAAAAACTGCAATCGCTTGCCGGTGCAATCGCGGACGGTGATACGGACAAGGCTTTGCAAGCAGTGGCAAATCTTTGCGACCTCGGAAAGAGCGTGCCTATTCTTGCGCAAGACCTCGCGACGCTGTTTAGAAACGTGCTGTATATCAAAAACTGTTCGAGCGCAAAGAGATTGCTTGCCTTGCCCGAAGCGATATATTCGTCCATTGCCGACATGGCAAAGAAGTACTCGACGGAAAAGTGTATGAGCATAATGAAGATTTTTTCGTCGCTCGAAGGCGATTTCCGTTACAGTGCGCAACATCGCATTCTGTTCGAGGCGGCAGTCGTGCTTGCGGCGAGCGGCGGCGATAGGGACGTAAAGGTCGAGGAACTGCAAATGCGAGTGGCTCGGCTCGAAAAAATGCTTGCAAACGCGAGGAAATCGGATTTTGAGTCGGCACCTGTCGTGACGGATGCGAGGCAGGTGTGGCTCAGAGTAGCATCCGAGCTTCGACAAGACGGCTACACGCTTCTTGCTCTGTCCACTCAGGACGCGCAGTTTGCAATGACGGACGATGAGTATCACGTCAAAGTCGCGGACGCGGCGACGCTCAACTTGCTTGACGACAAGAAAAACCGCGACGCAATAAACAAGGCTTTCAAAAGCGTGGACTCGCATCGCAAACTCGTCATCGAAACAGAGCGACATCTCGACGAGGACAAGGCGTTGCCGTTTGTCAAGGAGATGTTCGGCTCGCTTTTGGAAATCAAATAACAATGAAAAAAAACACTGTAAAAATGGCGCATAGCGCACGAAAATATTAAAAATTATCGAAATATTCGGAGGAACGAACAATGGGATACGGCGGCGGATTTGGCGGCGGTAATATGCAACAACTTATGAAACAAGCGCAAGCAATGCAAAGAAAATTGCAAGAAGCGCAACAAGAAATCGCGGAAACCGAAGTTACGGGCAGCGCGGCAGGCGGTATGGTTGAAGTGACCCTCACGGGCGACAAAACGCCGGTGTCCGTGACAATCAAACCCGAAGCGGTTGACCCCGACGACGTCGAAATGCTCGAAGATATGGTGCTTGCCGCACTCAACGATGCAACGCAACAAGCGGACAAGTTGTCCAAAGACTTATTAGGACCTCTTGGCGGCGCAGGCGGTTTGTTCTAATTCGAAGACGGAACACGAGCCGCAACGGCGGCGAGCCTATGAGCGCCGAACTCGATGGACAGTACAAGCGACTGCGCCGTCCGTTGGCCACTGCCTGGCGCACAAAGCGCAGTGGCATAATGAGAGAAATGCCATTATTTATGTGAGTGCCAATTGTCGCCCCCACGAACGACGATTGCTTTGTAGAAAAATGTCCCTAATTGAGTGGCGGGAGAAAAGCCCGAGAGGGAAAGAGGGGGCTTCTATTTTAAGTAGTTACGACGACACATCATGTAGATTTAATTATTAATTAGAATGAAGTACATTGAACCTCTTGCAAGACTTATTGCACAGTTATCGAAACTTCCGTCAGTCGGTGAAAAGACGGCGGCTCGTTACGCATACGCGATTCTCAATTCGCCCGACGACGAAGTGAACGAACTCGTCGACGCAATCCGCGAAGTGAAGCAAAACGTTCACTTTTGCAAAATCTGCGGCAATTACACCGAAAACGAGATTTGCGACATTTGCGCAACTCGCAAACCCACCACGATTTGTGTTGTCAAAGAACCCAAAGACATCGTTGCTCTTGAAAAGGTCAAGGATTTCAAAGGCGTGTATCACGTTTTGGGCGGCGTAATTTCGCCAATGGAACATATCGGCCCGAACGATATACGAATCAAAGAATTGTTATCCCGACTTGATGGCGTCGAAGAAGTCATCCTCGCCACAAACCCCGACGTCGAAGGCGAAGCGACCGCAATGTACATCGCACGCCTCATCAAGCCTATGGGAATCAAAGTTACTCGTATCGCACGGGGATTGCCGGAGGGAAGTGTTATAGAGTATGCGGATGAAAGTACTCTTTCCCGCGCCCTCTCATCCCGAATCGAGTTGTAAACGCACTAAATCGCGACTAACTTTGTCAGGCACGACTTGCCTCAAAACCGTGTACGCCTATGTACACTGGGTTTTGATTCAAGCCGTGCCTTTCGCGTTATTCATCGATTTATTGCGCTTACAACTCGATTCGGATTTATTTTTATTTGGCAGTCTCACAGCCTATGCGGGTGTGTTATATATTGTCTATTTCGATTCGGCTTATATTATAGTGTGGGTGTCTCTTTCTCGTTATACATCCGGTTGGACGTTTTCACAGTTTATGCGGAAAATGTAATAATGAGTTTACAACGTGATTCACATTTATATGGAGTGTTGTTTAATTGCCTGCGCCTATGGACGTACTGCAGGCGCTTGAAAAGGACAAAGATAAGATTTTAACGAAAAACGCCGCTTAAAACGGCGTTTTGCATTGATAAAGTGTTTGTTTTGTGAGGTTTTGAAAGATTAATCAACGACAGAGTGAATGAAATCCACAAACGCGTCCTGACCTTCTTGGTCGTTTTTGAACACGGCGGTGGTTTCGAGAATTTGCTCGCATACGTCGTTGATGTAGTTGGTTACGGCGTTTTTGGCAACTTCGTCTTTGCAGTTTGTGCCGTTGTCCACGACAAGTTGAGTTATCATACCAAAATGCTTGTGAAGGGGATGTGTTTCCTCTGCCAAAGATTTGAAATCGAGCGGCGTTTTGCCCGTGAGTATGTCGCGGATTTGAGCCATTTCGCCTGCAAGTCTGCCGGGCAATATAAACAAGCCCATAACTTCGATTATGCCGATGGACTCTTGCTTGATGTTGTGCAATTCTTCTCTCGGATGGAAGATTCCGAAGGGGTGCGCTTCGTCCGTGCGGTTGTTGCGAAGTATGAGATTGAATTGATATTCGCCGTCCGAATTTATGGAAAGTATGGGCGTGATTGCGTTGTGCTGGACTTTGTCGCCGTCCTTTTCGGTTGCGCAAACGACGTTGATTTTCTCGTTTGAGTAAACGTCCCACGCGCGTCTGAATTTGTTTGCGACTTCGAGGGCTTGCATTCTGTTTTTGCTTTCGATTCTCACGATAGAGTTGTACCAGTCCACGATAGAAACGTTTACGTCCGCATAGCCTGCAACCTTAAAGTAGTTGCGAGAGGGACGAGAGAACACGGGAAGCACTTTTTTGCCGCCTTGATAGTGGTCGTGGGCGAGTATCGAGCCGCCGACGATGGGGAGTGCGGCGTTCGAACCTATGAAATAGTGGGGGAACATATCCACGAAATCAGCCATTCTGGCAAAGGTCGAATCGCTTACGCACATAGGACGATGTTGCTTGCAAACCGCAATGACGTGTTGCTCGAAATATCTGTACGGCGAGAATTGCATAAACCAGTTTTCGCCGTCGAGTTCGAAGGGAATTATGCGGATATTTTGGCGCGCGGGCATTGCCGCGTTGCCGACGAATCCGAGCATATCTTCGCAAAGCACGCACTTGGGATAGCCTGTTTTTGCTTCTTTTGCAAGGCGAACCTGTTCGGGTGTTTTTTCGGGTTTCGAAAGATTGACGGTGACGGTGATGTTTCCGCGCTTTCCTTCGTGTTGCCACACGATGTTTTTTTCGTAGTCTTTGCCTCTGAGATACAGGCTGTCGAAGCCGAGTTTGCAAAGGAAATCGCAGGCTTTTTCAACGCCTTCGTAACTTGCTTCGTCGTCGAACATTTCGACCGTTTTCGAGGGCGAGGGCATAACGTAACCCATAAGTTTGGTTTCGAAATTGGATTTTGCGTTCTCGTCTATAATCTTTTTGCGCACGGCAAAATCCGAAAGCGCGCTCATAACGTCGTATATGTCGTACGAGCCGAGTTTGGCTTCCTCGCAAGGCTCGGTGAGTCCGAGTGCGTCGAGCAGTTGATTTTGGGCGTATATCGCGTCCAAATCACTCAAATACAGTTTGTTTTGGGCATAATCCAAAAGCCTTGCAACGTTCTGTTTTGCAATTTCTTCAAAAGAAATCCTTGGCATAAAACCTCCGAAAATACTTCAAAAATAATGATTGAACACATTATACCATACGCTTTTTGTCAGTGCAAGCCGAAAAGGGTTGCGTAGCGGGATTTTTTTGCAAAGATATTGCCGTCCTACAAATTTTTATTTGCCTTGCATTAACGAGCGTTGTGTGTTATAATATAGTGTAATATTCTATTGAAGGAAAAGATTATGACGTTTGACAATATCGACAACGAGAAACTTCGCTCCGTCTGCCACGACGTTTACGGCATTTGCCAAAGCGAACAGACGGACAGATTCGAAGAACTTTTCAAAATGCACAAAGACGTTTTCAACACCTCGGACGTTGAGTTTTACTCGTCGCCCGGTCGCATCGAAATCGTGGGCAATCACACCGACCACAACGGCGGCAAGGTGCTTTGCGCCGCGATAAACGTCGACACGCTCGCAAGCGTATCCAAAAGAAGCGACGGCATAATCGAAGTCAAATCCAAAGGCTATCCCATGCTTCGTGTGGACGTATCCAGACCCGATTTTTCCGTAAGCGAAATCGGCACGTCTACCGCTCTCATCAAGGGCGTTGTGGACTACTTCAAACGCTCCGGCAAAAACGTCGGCGGTTTCAGCGCGTGTATGACGTCCTCCGTTCCCAAGGGCGCGGGCGTTTCGTCGTCGAGTTCCTTCGAGCTTGCGATAGCGGAAATCCTCAACGTTATGTACAACGATTCAGAGTTGAGCGCAGTGTTCAAAGCAAAAGCCTCGCAGTATGCCGAAAACACGTTCTTCGGCAAGCCCTGCGGACTTATGGACCAAAGCGCGATTGCACTCGGCGGCGTAAATCTCATCGATTTTGCAGATTTCGACAATCCCGTCATCGAAAAAGCGCACTGGGCATTTGACAATCTCGACATCTACGTCATCGCAACGGGCGGCGACCATAGCGACCTTACGGACGACTACGCCGCGATTCCGCACGAGATGAAAGAAGTTGCCGCTTGTTTCGGCGCAAAACTTTTGCACGAGATTTCGCCCGAAAAGTGGAATCGCGACAAGCAAAACATCGTCGGAAAGGTGAGCGAGAGGGCATACCTTCGCGCAGAACACTTCTTCGAGGAAAACGAGAGAGTGGAAAACGCCGTAAAAGCGATAGATTCGAAAGACGAGCAAGCGTTCCTCGACATCGTGAACGAGTCGGGATTGAGTTCTAGATACAAACTTCAAAACACCTACTCGCCCGCGGGCAAGAATCACAACCTCGAAAATGCGCTCGACAGAGTGGTCAAAATCGAGGGTATAGTCGCTTCGCGCGTGCACGGCGGCGGCTTTGCAGGCACGATATTGGTGTTTGCCGACAAGAAAGCGAGCGGCGTAGAGAATGCTCTCAACGTTATGTTCGGTGACGAAAACGTCTTCAAACTCGCAATCCGTCAAAGCGGCGCAGCCAAACTTAATATAGAGGAATAAAATATGATTAATTTCCTTTTATCGACGGCGCAAGACCCGAGAGTGGCATTTCAAATCGGCGGACTCACGGTGCAGTGGTACGGACTGCTCATCGTGTTCGGTATGCTTCTCGGTCTGTTGTACGCCTGTTGGCAAGCAAAGAAAATCGGCATATCGTCGGACGACGCGGTGGAACTGTTTTTGTGGCTCATTCCGCTTGCAATCGTCTTTGCAAGACTTTTGTACGTCATTCCGCGCGCGGACGAGTATTTTGGAGATAACGGTCTTCAAGGCTGGGATAAATTTGTGCATATCATTGCGATTTGGGAAGGCGGCATAACCATCATCGGCGGTCTTTTGGGCGGTCTTTTGGGCGCGGTGTTCTTTTCGCTTCGCCACAAAAAAGGAACCAACTTTCTGAACGTGGTCGACCTTGTGGTCGTCCCCGTGCTCATAGGTCAAATCGTGGGTAGATGGGGCAATTTCGTAAACCAAGAAGCCTTCGGCTTGCCCATCACGAACGAAGCGTTGCAATTCTTCCCGTTCGGCGTGTACATCACCGATCCGAGCGGCGTCGAGGATGCGTTCAAGAGCGTCGTTTACTCGCATATCCAAGCGGGCGGCGGCGGAAACTGGTTCTGTGCAACATTCTTCTATGAGGGCGTATGGAACGCGATAGGCGCGATTTTCTGCGTGCTTATGTGGAAGAAAGACTACCAAAAAAAATATCCCGGAATCTTGATGATTTTCTATCTGTTCTGGTACTGCATAGGAAGATTCTGGCTCGAATATTTGCGTATGGACGCCGTTCCCGTCACCAAAACCGCATGTCTCATCGTTGCGATACTCTCGCTCGTCACAGGCGTTTTGTACATACTTGCTCGCACCTCGCGCCTTGCGTATCTCGACGTGAGAAAGAGCGCACAAAAGGGCATAAATGGCGCGATACTCACCGAATACGAAGTAAAAAACTATAAGTTTGTGGGAAAACTCTTCGAGGACGTCGCAACGGACGGTCAAAAATCTTCGGATAAAGCAAAGAAATTCTTTGCCGAATTGCTGCTCAAAATCGGATACGTCCGAAAGAGCGAACCTGATTATATTCCAGTCGACTTCGAAAACGCCGATTATTATCACGTTCCAAAGGACTATAAACGCAGATTCAACGCTATGAAAAAGCAAGACGTTTACGCCTTGTGATTCGTTGCGAAACAGGTGCAAAATGACAAAAATCGATTACACGACCGAAAGAACCAAAACCAACAATCTCACGCTGTTGACCGACCTTTATCAACTTACGATGATGAACGGCTATCGCCGTTGCAAACTCGACGAAAGAAGGGCGGTGTTCGACATCTTCTATCGTGGAAACGGCGGATATTCCTACGCAATCGCGGCAGGACTCGAACAAGCGATAGACTATATCCTCAATCTTCATTTTGACGAGAGCGACATCGTATATCTGCGCTCGCTCAAAATCTTTGACGAGGACTTTTTGAAAGCGCTCGAAACGTTCGAGTTTACAGGCGATATCAAAGCCGTGCCCGAAGGCACGATGGTGTTCCCGTACGAGCCTATTCTCACGGTGTCTGCGCCCCTTTGGCAAGCGCAACTCGTGGAAACCGCGCTTCTTACATTCGTAAACCACCAAACGCTCATCGCAACCAAAGCCGCGCGTTTGAAAGAGTGTACGAAAAACAAAATCAGCGAATTCGGACTTCGCAGAGCGCAGGGTCCCGACGCAGGAATTTACGGCGCGCGCGCCGCTTGCATAGGCGGTTGCAGAACCACGTCCAACGTCGTTGCGGGCAAACTTTTCGGTATCCCCGTCACGGGTACGCACTCGCACAGTTGGGTTATGTCTTTTGACACCGAACTCGAAGCATTTGAAAAGTATGCCGAAATTTATCCCGACAACTGCTTGCTTTTGGTGGACACCTACGACACTCTCAAAAGTGGCGTTCCCAACGCAATCAAGGTTTTCGACAAACTCAAAGCGCAAGGACACAAGCCTGTCGGAATCCGCCTCGACAGTGGCGACTTGGCGTATCTGAGCCGCAAAGCGAGAGTTATGCTCGACGAAGCGGGACACGAAGATTGTCTCATATTTGCAACCAACGACCTCGATGAGGACATACTTTTGGCACTCAACTCGCAAGACGCGAAAATCGACGTATACGGCATAGGCACGAAACTTATCACGAGTTACAACAACGCTTCTCTCGGCGGCGTGTACAAACTCTGCGCTCTCGAAGAAGACGGCAACCTCGTGCCCAAAATCAAAGTGTCCAACAGTCATGAAAAAACCACGAATCCGGGGGTAAAAAAGATTGTGCGTATATTTAAGGATGGTATGGCACAAGCGGACTTGATTTGCCTCGAAGACGAAACTTTCGACACCTCGAAACCGCTCACGATTTTCCACCCCGAACAAACTTGGAAAAAAACAACGTTCACCGATTACGAACTCAAAGAACTTATGGTGCCTATTTTCAAGGACGGAAAACTCGTGTACGATATGCCCGCGCTCAAGGAAATTTGCGACAGAGAAGACAAGTCGATCGCTTCGTTCTTCCCTGAGTACAGACGCGTCGTAAACACGCAGGAATACAAGGTCGATCTCTCGCAAAAACTTTGGGATTTGAAGCATAAACTTCTCAACAGCGAACATTGAATTTAAGAATCGCAACCGCATAAAATCACAAATTTACTGTGTGGATTTTAGAAAAAATACGATGTAATTTTGAAAAAGCGAAGGCAGTTTTGTCTTCGCTTTTTGCATGAAATCGCTTTCCTTTTTTTTTCATAGAGTGCGATGGATTTTAGAGCAGATAATCAATTGGTACCTTATATTCCAAACCGCTCGTTTTTACAAAACAAACGTTTTATACGTTCATAAATAAGACATAAAACATCGTTTTCGCAGACAAATCGACATTTTTCGGCAAAACATTATTCGTCGATAAGGTTTGATTTTTGTTATCTTTTTCATAGAAAAATTTTCGAGGGTATTATGAAAAATAAAAACGCAACGAGATTCCCCTTATCGAGAAAAGGCTACGACCGCGACGCCGTCGACGGCTACATCGCTTTGGAGCAGGCAAAGGCCGACGAGATTCAACTCGGCCAAAGAGATAGAGTGAGCGAACTCAAACAGGAAAACGAATCTCTCAAATCGCAAATCGAAATGCTTAGAGGCAGAGAGGAACAAATCAAACTCGCCCTCGTCAATGCCACCGAAAATGCAAATCGACTGACGGAGGACGTAAAATCGAGGTGCAGACAAGAACTTGAAAGGTTGCGCCTTTTTCGTGCGAAATGGCTAGGTGCATACGAGCAGATGAAAGAGAGGTACCATTTCGACAAAGACGCGCTCAACGTCGAAAGCGTTGCCGTGTCAGTCGAGATAGAACTCAAAAAGTTCTTGGCGCAGAATTTTTCGCTCAATAACAACGCAACGAAGGATGTTATGGAAGAGCATTTCCGAAGGGAAGCGGAGCGGCTCACAAACAGGCAACTCACCATCCAGAATACATCAGTTCAAGAATTCAAAACTTCCGAAGATTTGAAAACTTTGCTTAAAGATGTCGAAATGAAAAAGAATGGCAAATCAACCGCCGCGTTTTCCGTCGACGACGCATTGAACCCGACTCAATCCCTCAAAGAAAACTTTGATGCCGTAAAAGTTTAAGTGTAACATCGCAACTTATTTTTAATTTTTTTTGGGGGCAAAGTTGCACTTGCCGTAAAATCGAAAGCCGCCAAACTTGCGGCTTTTGGCCGTGTTTATATGCCTTCTACACATGCGAGAACTTTGTAAAACTGAGGTTTTACTCATTGATCAATCTGCTAATGTTAAAATCGTCACTAAACAGTGATTTACAAGTGGTAACAAATTCAAGAATAAACTACAAAAAAAGTACAATTAAATAATCGCTCAAAAGTAAAAGTACAAGTAAACTGAAAGACACTAAAGCATTAAATGATTTTTAAAATCGGCTATTGATTATTTCTTTAAAGTGTGTTAACATGATTGAGAGCGAAACGTAAAATATCGCGTAACATAAATATAACGCAGCATTGCCGCTTCGCTTGCAGAAGATAAATCGTGCTTGCCACGATTCGAGGGGAATAGTTAATGATTTACGACGTACAAAAAGCGAGTGTGTTGAAAAGGGCTTCCGGCTTTCTTTTGGACATCATTCTCATTGCTGTTTTAGCTGTGGGCTTTATGGCGCTTTTATCCCTGATTTGCGACTACGATGGTCATTACAACTCTTACAAAAACGAAATCGAATCCGCTCAAAACACTGTTATTGAAAAGTATAAAAACGAACACGGCATAAATTTGGGCATTTCGGAAGAAGAATACGAGCAGCTCGGTGAGGAAGAAAAAACGATTTTCGACGAGTATGCAAAACTTGCAAATGATGATATGAAAAATATTCTTCTTGCAAGCGACACATACAAAAAGGAATCCTCTTTGGTTTTGTCATTGTCTTTGATGATGACGTCTGTCGGCATTTTCCTTGCAATGCTTGTGCTTGAATTTATCATTCCCGTTTGCTTCAAAAACGGTCAAACTATCGGGAAAAAGGTCTTCGGCATAGCCGTAATGCATACGAACGGCGTGCGTGTAAGACCTTTATCTATGTTTGTACGTTCTATTCTCGGCATGTATGTTTTCGAGATTATGGTGCCGGTTCTTATAGGACTGATGATGTTCTTCGGCACGCTCAGCGTTCTTATCGGCACGATTGTGCTTGTGGCGATTTGCGTTCTTCAACTTGCCGTGTTCATCTCGACGAGAAACACGTCTCGCTCGTTTTTGCACGATCTTATGGCAAGGACGGTCACGGTCGATTTGGCAAGCCAGATGATTTTCGACAACGAAGAAGAATTGCTCGAATTCAAGAAAGATGAACAAAATGCACTCGCAGAGCGTAGCAATTACAAAGAGAATGGTGGTTTCGATTTTTACAACAGTTCGCTCAATTATCGCAAAGGTAAAAAGATTGTTGACGAAAACGGCAAAAACATAGAAAACGAGGAACAAAACGCACCCGAATCAACATCGCAAACCGCAAGCGGAAACGAAACTGTGAGTAAAACCTCAGTTTTGCGAACCGATGAACAAACTTCGTCGAAATCCGCCGAAAACGGCGACGAAAACTGTAAAAGATAGTGCGCCGATGCGTGGGCGCGTACAACGCGCGTTCATGAGAGAAAACCCCCTACAATAGGTTTAATAAAATAAGAACAATAAAAGGAATGAACGGATTATGAAAGTCGTACTCAAAAATTTGACAAAAGTTTTCCAAAGTCGTCACGATAAAGGCGCGGAAGTCGTGGCTGTCAACAATTTCTCATTCACCATTCCCGATGGTAAACTTGTCGGACTTCTCGGCCCTTCCGGTTGCGGCAAGAGCACAACGCTCTATATGATTTGCGGTTTGCAAAAACCCACCGACGGGAAGATTTTCTTCGGCGATGACGACGTTACGGCATTAGCCCCCGAAAACAGAGGTGTTGGTTTGGTGTTCCAAAACTATGCGCTCTATCCGCATATGACGGTCAAGCAAAACATCTTGTTCCCGCTACAAAACCTTAAAGGCGAAGACAAACTCACGAAAGACGAAATGCTCAAAAGAGCATACGATGCCGCAAGACTCGTTCAGATTGACGAACTTATGGATCGCAAGCCGAGCGAACTTTCGGGAGGCCAACAACAACGTGTCGCAATCGCTCGTGCGCTTGTCAAAATGCCTCGCGTTCTCTTGCTTGATGAACCTCTTTCAAACCTTGACGCACGTTTGAGATTGCAAACTCGTGAGGAAATAAGACGTATTCAAAGAGAAACAAACATCACAACGGTTTTCGTTACGCACGACCAAGAAGAGGCAATGAGCATTTCGGATATGATCGTTGTTATGAAACTTGGCGTGGTTCAACAAATCGGCAAGCCGCAAGACGTTTACGACAGTCCTGCAAACTTGTTCGTCGCAAAATTCCTTGGCACTCCGCCTATCAACGTTTTCGAAGGCGAAGTGAAGGACGGAAAGGTGTACATAGGCGCCGATGCAGTGCTTGATGTTCAAGGAATCGAGGACGAAGATGTTTACGTCGGCATCCGTCCCGAAGGATTTGTCCTCAACGACAACGGCGCACTTACTTGCGACCTCAGAAGCGTTGAGGTTATGGGACGCGATGTCAGCATCGTGTCCTCTAACGCACATGCGACAAGCCCGATTATTCGTTCGATTATCGACGCAACAAGCGTTGTCGACACTACGAAAGGCACCGTTCGTTTCGACATCAAACCCAACAAGATTTTCATCTTTTCGAGAAAGAGAGTGGACTGGGGAGCAAATTCCGAGCCTACTGTCGTTTATCAATGGAACAAGACACGCCAAACGCTGTATATCGAGTCCGAAGGCAAAACTTTCGATCTCGGCACGTTGAAGACTGCGGATATCGCTCAAAAAGAAGCCGTTGCGGCAGAGAAGAAGGCAAATCAATCCAAGTTTGTCAAGAAAATCGTCGCATGGTTTGAAAATAAATTCGACAAGATCGTCAAACTTTGCACGCCGAAGGCGAAACCGGTCGAACTTTTGCTCGACCAAACCTACGTTTGCGTAACGGGTGAAACCGCAAACGGTGCTCCGCTTTATTTCGCGGGAGTCGAAAACGGCAACATCAAGACCACGATCGATATCAACGAATCCATAAAAGTCGGCGCGGAACAAGCGGAAGGCGGCTACTATGCGTTCTACACGGACGGCGAAAGCAAAGTGTATCCCGCATTCACGGTGCACAATTCCGCAAGGGACGAACAACGTATATTCCTTTCCGAAGAGGAAAAGGCGAAATGCTTCGAGTATATGAGTCAAGATTCCGCAGTAGAGGATGACAGTGCGGGAATCAAGTTCGACGTCGAAAACGACGTTGAAAACATCATCGTCGAAGCAAGCGAAACCCCGTCGGAAGCGGCTGCCGAAACAATCGTCGAAGAAGAAGTCAAAGAAGAACTCGACAGTGCGGAAAATAAGGACAGCGAGGTAAAGTAAGATGGTTGAATCCAAACACAAATGGAAAGCATGGTTGTATCTTGCGCCGGCATTGATATTGCTTGCAATATTTACTGTTTGGCCGATTATAAATACAGTCAGACTCGCATTTCTCGAAAATTACAGTTTGCAAAGAGCGTTGGGTGGAATGACGTATTCGTTCGGATTCGGCAACTTTGAAAAAGTCGTTCATTACCGCAACTTTTTGACTTGCCTTAAAAACACCGTGTTGCTTTGCGTGCTGACCGTGCCCATTTCCACGATTCTCGCATTGTTGATTGCGGTTATACTCAATTCGATCGGCCCGCTTAAAAGATTGCTTCAAACGATATACTTCTTGCCGTACGTCACGAACTCTATCGCAATCGGTATGGTTTTTGCAACTATGTTTAATATGATCGGCACAGGCTATGGCACGTCGGCGGAACTCGTCAACAACTATGGCATTATAAACAGTATCATAATTGCGTTCGGCGGCGACAAGATAAACTGGATAAACGTTGGATCGAGTTACTGGGCTAATATGGCGGTTATGGTGTTCTACATTGTATGGAACGCATTACCGTTTAAGATTCTCATTTTGCTCGGCGGATTGCAAAGCGTAAATAAACAGTATTACGACGCGGCAAAAGTCGACGGCACACCTAAGTGGCGCATTACGACTCGTATCACAGTTCCGCTTCTTTCGCCGATGATCGCATACGTCGTTATCACGGGCTTTATCGGCGGATTTAAAGAATACACGAGTATAGTCGGTATTTTCGGCGAAAATATGGGACCGACGGGTGCTAAGAACTCGCTCAATACGATGGTCGGTTTTATCTATCAGGCACTCGAAGGTCAACATCAGGGCAGAGCAAGTGCGGCGGCTCTTATCTTGTTCGCAATCATTTTGGCGGTTACGATCATCAATTTGTATGTGAGCAAAAAGAAAGTTCACTATTAAGAGGTGCGAATATGGCTGAAAACATTGCTTTGATACACGACAAAAATATAAAAGCGGTTACGACACAACAAAAAGCGGTTAGCGTTATAAGCACCATATTAAGATATGCGTTCTTGTTGCTTGTAGCGGTTATCGTGTTGTTCCCGTTCTACTATATGATTATTACATCGCTCAAAGATTTTGAACTTGAATACTCGGTGCAACAAGTCCCGTCGCTTTGGCCGCAAAAATTCATATGGCAAAACTATTCGGAAGCGTTTTCCACTGCGAATCTCGGAATTTTGTTCAAAAACACGGTTATCGTCGGTCTTGTTTCCACGGTGTTGTCGCTTGTGATAACAGTTTTGTCCGCATTTGCGTTCGCAAGACTTGAATTTAAGGGCAAAAACGTTCTGTTCGGCGCGTTGCTTGCAACGATGATGATTCCGGGCGAGATGTTCACGATTTCAAACTACGTTACGGTTTTCAAATTCGGCTGGCTTAACACATACACTGCATTGATTGTTCCGTTCCTTGTGAGCGTGTTCTACATCTATTTGCTTAGACAAAACTTTATGCAAATACCTAACGAGTTGTATCTTGCCGCAAAAGTTGACGGCACGAGCGATATCAAGTATTTGTGGAAAGTTATGATTCCGCTTGCGCTTCCTACGATCATTTCAATCACGATACTCAAGATGATGGGTGCATGGAACTCGTATGTTTGGCCTCGACTCGTCGCAAACGATGAGGCGCACCAACTTGTTTCAAACGGTTTGAGAAATGCGTTTACGGTTGCCGAAACAGGCAAAACGAATTACCCCGTGCAAATGGCGGCGGTCGTTCTCGTATCTTTGCCGTTGTTCTTGGTGTTCGTGTTCCTTCGCAAGTACATTATGAAGGGTGTATCTAGAAGCGGTATCAAGGGATAATGTGCATTGTGCGAATAAAATGAAAAAATAACCGTCTCATATAGTGCGGCGGAATAATAATAGGAGAAAATATATGAAAAAAGTATTAATTGTTCTAATGATTGTAGTGCTCGTTGCATCGTTGGCAATGTTTGTCGCTTGCAATCAGACAGGAAACGCGAAAGCGAATTTCGAAGTTCCCGCAGGCGGATACGACGGAAGCGAAGTGACGATAAAGTTTTATCACACGATGAGCGCGACGACGTTGCAACCTATTTTGGAAAAGCACATCAAAGAGTTCAACAAACTTTATCCGAACATCCATATCGAACACAGCCAAATCGGCAACTATGACGCGGTTAAGGATCAAATCACGACTGAACTTTCGGCGGGCAATCAACCCAACATCGCATACTGCTATCCAGACCACGTTGCAACGTACAACATGGCAGGCGCAGTCGTCCAACTCGACAACCTCATCAACAGCACTGAAACAGTGACAAGAGCGGATGGAACGACCGAAACGTTAGGACTCACCCCAGCACAAAAGGAAGATTTCATTGAAGGTTTTTACAACGAAGGCAAGCAATTCGGCGACGACTTTATGTATTCTTTGCCTATGCAAAAATCCACTGAAGTGCTTTACTACAACAAAACTTTCTTCACTGAACATAATATCCCCGTTCCGACTCACTGGTGGTGCACCGAATCTTGCCCTGCAAACTGCAATTCTAGTTTGGAAAAAGTTTGCGCAGCAATCAAGAAAGAAGACCCAAATAGCATTCCTCTCGGATATGACTCGGAATCAAACTGGTTCATCACGATGTGCGAACAACTCGGTTCCCCGTACACCAGTGCAGAAGAAGGTAATCACTTCCTTTTCGATAACGACACGAACAAGAGTTTCCTTAAGAGATTCCGCGATTGGTACGGCAAAGGCTACGTGACCACTCAAACCATCTACGGCGCGTACACTTCCGGTTTGTTTGTCGATACGACTGCAGATATCAGAAGTTATATGTCAATCGGTTCGTCTGCAGGTGCAAACCATCAATGCCCGACACCCGACGAAGTAGAGAAGAAAGATGAAAATGGACAAGTTGTCGTGGACGAAAACGGCAATGCGATCATCGAAACGGTCTATCCGTTCGAAGTTGGTATCGTTCCCATTCCGCAAATCAACAGTTCCAACCCCAAAGTTATTTCTCAAGGCCCGAACCTCTGCATCTTCAATAAAGGAAATGCACAAGAAGTCGTCGCATCTTGGCTCTTTGTCAAGTACCTCACGACAACCGTTACCTTCCAAGCAGAATTCGGTCAAGCGTCCGGTTATGTTCCCGTGTTGAAATCCGTTGCGGACAACGAAGTTTACAGCAACTTTATGAGCAAAGCAGATGGCAATAAGTATCTTGCAGCATTGTCCGCAAAGGTCTGCTTGCAACAAGAGAACGCATATTATACGTCACCTGCATTCAACGGTTCGTCCACTGCGAGAACGGAAGTCAACGACTTGCTCGTTAAATGCATCAGCTACACTGGCACTGATGTAGACGCATTTTTCAATCAGGCATTTAGAGATGCAATTGACGAATGCGAATATCAGCTGTAATGGTCGATTTCTCTCTCCCCCCCCCCCCAAGGGGAGTTTGACGAACGTTTGAGACATATCCAAACGGATAGAATCTCTAAAACTTGATTTATTTTCGTGCGACGGAGTTAAACGCTCCGCCGCACGAGATAGAAAAAACTATATGAAAAAGTATTTGAAAATCATTGTTGCAATGCTTCTTATCGCAACACTTGTATGTTGCTTTATCGCTTGCGATGACAAAACACCCGATAATAATGACAGAAAACAAGACGATTTCGTTCCTGTCGATTATGTGTCGCAACTTAAACTCGATATGAGTTCGGAAACGCCGAAACAGGAAGTTACCGTAAAAACGTACGTTGACGGAGACACGACTCACTTTTACATTTCGGATTCCCAAATATCGGGCGGTGTGCTCAAAGCGCGTTATCTTGCAATAAACACGCCTGAATCTACGGGAAAAATCGAAGCATATGGACACAAGGCGTCCAGGTTTACTAAGGAAAAACTGCAAAGCGCCGTTTCGATTATTGTCGAACCGGACGGCGAAAAGTGGCTTCCGGATTCAACGGGTAGCAGATATATGACGTGGGTGTGGTACAAAACATCGGAAGATGCGGAATACCGCAACCTTAACGTCGAAATCCTGCAAAACGGACTTGCGATAGGTTCGAGTACTCTCGACAATAGATACGGCCAAACCGCTTTTGCTGCATTGCAACAAGCACAAAAACAAAAACTTAACATGTTTTCAGGTGTTGCAGATCCTGAATTGTATGACGGTGAAGCTATACCTGTTACATTGAAAACGTTGCGTTGCAATCTTGCTGAGTACGCAAGCGATGACGCAAACTCGTATTCTAACAAAAAAGTCGCGTTCGACGGAATCGTTGCAAGAAAGAATGGTAACACTGTTTACGTCGAAAGCCTCGATCCCGATCCCGAAACAGGTTTGTACTACGGTATGAATTGTTATATCGGTTATCAATCAGGCGATATTCTCGAAATTGTAAAAATAGGCAACTATGTTCGTATGGTTGGAACAGTTCAGTATTACGAAGCAGGGCAGTCTTATCAAATTTCGGGAATCAGTTATTCCGCATACGACACCGACAATCCGGACAACCTCAAACTCATAGACGGCACGACAAGAGTTCCGTCCTATCAAGCACTCGATGTCGACAAATTTGTGAACGGTACTACAGTTTCCGTCGAGTTCGATAAGGACGAAGATACAATCGAAACGAAACAGTACAAATACAGCGATTTGATAATGAATTCCACAATTTCGTGCAAGAATCTGACTGTTGTCGACGCATACACGACGGATGACGAAGACAGTTCGTCCTACGGTGCGATAACTCTTACATGCGAAACAGAAACCGGCAAGACGATAACCGTAAGAACGGCCGTTTTGAGAGACGTAAGCGGTAAAGTTATTACGCAAGACGCCTATTTGGGCAAGACTATCAATGTAAGAGGAATTGCGGGTAGTTTTAAAGGCAGTCCGCAAATTCAAGTGTTTATTAGAAGCGATATAACGGTTTTGGATTAATATTCAAAATCGATATATAAA
>CAVFCJ010000013.1:7353-8769 GCA_963620965.1 bacterium | reverse complement strand
TAGAAAAGCTTTGGCTTTGGCGATGATTGTCGTGATGTGTGTTGCATTCTTTGCGGCTTGCAATGAAGAAGAACAGGAATACGACATGACTTCGCTCAACACAGCAAGGAGTTTTCTGAACAACAAGTATAAGGATGCCTCCACCGAGACACCTGCCGATTACGATTTGATCGCAAGCGTCCCAGTTTCAGGCGGTTCTTATCCTATCGAATGGACGGTAACAATAACCAGCGGTGATGCCGAAGGTGTGAAAGTCGTTACAGCAGACGGAAAGGTTACGATTGACGTTCCTGAACGAGCGGAAAGTGACATCAACTACGTCTTGAGAGCGACCATCAAAGATGGTGACCATTCTGTGTCTATCGGGTTCACGCGCAAGGTCCCGAAATGGAGAGAACTCACTTGGGCAGAGTACGTTGCAGCCGAAGATGATAAGGCTATCGTTGTCAAAGGCTATGTCACCGCATTCAGTTCCAAGAAGAACGGCGCAAGCTATAATACAATTTATCTGCAAGACGCCGACGGCGGTTATTATGCGTATCAACTCGATGCAGATCCCGTTGAAGACCTCAAACTCGAAAAAGGTATGCTTATCCGTGTAACAGGTACGAAAGATACATACAGCGGAACATACGAAATTGCAAGTCCGACCGTTGAAATCCTTGAAGGCAAGACCGTTCAAACTCCTGCCGATTACACTGAGATTTTCAAAGCGGCAAAAACTTTGAAAGATGAGAATTTGGTTGCAAAACAAGGATTGCTCGTCACCATCAAAGGTGTTACGCTTGGCGGTCAAGACACCAGCAATGGTTATTATAAATTCACCTTCGGCGAATTGACAAGTTATATCCGCATTTCGGGTTCTGTTTGCCCGCTCACTAAAGACGAGCAAACCGCATTCAAGAAACTCCACACCGAAAAGAAAGGTTGGACTGCAGATGTCACAGGCGTCATTTGCCAGTACAGCGGCGCATTCTATTTGACTCCTGCAGGCGCAGACGCAATCAGCAACCTTCAACTTCCAGTACTCGATGACAAGGGCGCAGTTGCAGCAGAAAAGGAAATCCTTTCGTTTGAATCGGCATTCGTTGAGGACGCAGAAGTAACATTGGCAGCAAAAGGTCAAAATTATAAAGACCAAGTTTCGATTTCTTGGGCATTCAAAGAAGGCACGACACCGACAAATGCAAAGATTGAAAACGGCAAACTTATCGTAACGCTTGGCGAAGAAGAAGAAACGGACACGATCGTTGCAACTTTGACGGCAGGCACGGGTGAAGCAACATTCACCGAAACGAAAGAATTTACGTTCACTATTGATGCAGCTTCAACCGCAGTGTACATTCCCACCGTTGTCACGTCGATGAACGCTGGCACCTATAAATTTGTTATGGACACCACTGCGGCAGGCGGAAA
>CAVFCJ010000013.1:0-7105 GCA_963620965.1 bacterium | reverse complement strand
AGAACGGAACGGAAACCACATTCTATTTCGGAACTTATGCAAAGAACGGCGTAGCAGGCGACACGATGGCATTGAGTGCGATTTCTTTCATCAGTGGTGACAATGCTTCAAAGATTGGCGTATCGCAATTTGTAGGTCAAGTTTGCACTATTTCGACTGTTGCATACCAAACCGAAGTTGCAAGCACGATGAACGCTGGCACCTACAAATTTGCTATGGATACGACGGCAGCAGGTGGCAGTGTATTGTATTTCAAAGGTACTTTGAATAACAAAGGCGCACTTGAAACCGTTACAACCATCAGCGAAGCGGCAGACGTTATTGTCGAAGCAGTTGCAGGCAAAGCAAACGTTTATACGTTGAAAGTCGGCGACAAATATCTCGTCGGATACCTCAACGGCTCATATAACAATATCAAACTCGACACAACCGCAGGCGAATGGACTTGGAACGAAACCATCAAAGCGTTCACTTGCACTTTCAACGATAAGAACGGAACGGAAACCACATTCTATTTCGGAACTTATGCAAAGAACGGCGTAGCAGGCGACACGATGGCATTGAGTGCGATTTCTTTCATCAGCGGCGACAACGCTTCCAAGATCGGCGTATCTCAATTCGTAGGTCAAGTATATATTGTTCAATAACAATCTATTCTCAAAAGTCAATTTGATTATCGCATAATCAAATAATGCAAAAGCCCCGCAATTTGCGGGGCTTTTGATATGAATTTTTCATAACGAATTTTAATACGCTATTTTATTTGATTTGTATTACAAATTTCAAATGCGCTTTTTCCTTATCGGATTTTTAATCGTATTCAATCGTCAGATTCATTTAATCGACGTAGAACGTTCAGTTATTCTTTATTATATTTTTGAGTGCGGTGTAGGCGGGGTAGTCGGTGCGGGCGATGGTGAGGGGCGTTATGCTGACATAGCCGTCGATTGTGGCGTCGCTGTCAACGGTTAGGTCGTGATTGTTTTGGTGGATGCAATGTCCTTCTTGTCGCCACGTTCCGTCGCCCAAATCGATGAAATCGTCGGTGAAGTACGCGCCGCCTTGCCTTGTGAGCAAAATGGATTTTGCGTCTTTGGGGATATTTACGTTGAATATGTTTCCGTAGGCGAAAAGATTGTATTTTTGCACGAACTCGTACACGCTGTCGAGCCACTTTGCCGCGTCGTCAAACGAGTGCGTATGCGTTGAAAGCGCAAACGCTTTCAAACCTCTCGTGCAAGCCTCGAAAATCGCGCCGTTGGTTGCCGAATACATTATGTCTTCGCCGAGATTGAGCCCTTTGTTTATGCCCGAAATCACGAGGTCGTAACTTTCGTGAAGTCCGAGAGTGGCAAATCGCACGCAGTCGGCAGGGGAACTGTCCACGCTGAACGCGCGAACGCCGTCCATATAGTCCACTCTCTTGACCTCGAAGGGATTGTGAATGTCAATGGAATGACTTTTTCCGCTTTGCTCGAATTTCGGGGCGGAAACGGTTACGTCGCCGAGTTTTGTTGCCCAGTTTGCGACGATTGCCAAGCCTTCGGATTGTATTCCGTCATCGTTTGTAATGAGTATTTTCATAACCAACCCGTATTGTTTTCTTTGTAGTTTTTGACAAGTTCGTCCGCATCGGAAAGCATTTGTTTCATCTCTTTTTTGCTATGTACGGTTGCGCCACTCGCTTTGTCGTGACCGCCACCGTCGTACTTTTCGGCAAGGGCGTTGATTGTGACGAATCTCGAACGCAAGCGCACTCTTATGGTGCCGCTGGCGTTTTGTATGAACGCAAGCCACACGATTGCGCCTTTTATTCCGTCGAGGTAGGACACGACGTTGCTTGCCTGCTCGTTTGAGAGTTTGAACCTCTTTTGCATAGCCTTGTCGACGTAGATGTAGGCAACGCCGTTTTTGGAAATTTTCATTTTCTTGTAGACGTATGCTTCGAACTTGAACACGTCAAAGTCGTCGAGATTGAGGTTGGAGTAAATCCATTCGGTGTTTATTCCCACGTCCAAAAGCGCGGCGGCTCTGCGCATGGTGTCGCCGTCAACCGAACTGAATTTGAATCTGCCACTGTCGGTGACCATACCCGTGAAAATGCAAGTGGCGGCTTCCTCGTCGATTTTGAGTTCGTCCTTGAAGGTGAGCCAGAAGTCAGCAATCATTTCGCAAAGCGACGATCTTTCTTCCTCGACCCAACTCAAATCGCCGTATGGTTTTACGTCGATGTGGTGATCGATTTTGATGAGTTCTTTGCCGAGAGTATATTTTTTGTTGGAAATACGGTCAGTAGTTGCGGTGTCGCACACGATTACGAGCGCATCGGCATACTTTTCATCGTCGATAGGCGCGTCCTCGCCTCCCAAAAACGCAAGGTATTGCGAACTGTCTTCGTTGAGAACGTACACCTCTTTTTGAGGGAAGGAAAGTTTGAGAATTTTGGCAAGTCCTTTGGTTGAGCCTATGGCGTCGCCGTCGGGGCGGAAGTGTCTCGTTATGATGATTCTGTCGTATTGTTTGATTTTGTCGAGTATTTTCTTTTTAATTTCAAAATTGTCCGTCATATTCTTTCTCCTTCTCTTACGAGTGCGTTGAGTTCTTCGAGCACTTGCATTGCTTCTTGTCTGTCTTTTAGGGTTGCGCCGCTTGCTTTTAGGTGTCCGCCACCGCCGTGAGCGACCGCGATTTGATTTATATTGAGGTTTTTCGAGCGAATCTCGCAGAGTACGCCTTGTTCGCACTCGGTGAAGTTAACCCACGCGTCCACGCCTTTTAAGTCGCCCATAGTGTTGACAAATCCGCGCGATATGCTTTGCGGTTCCATATCGAGTTCGCGAACGCGCTTTTCGTCCGAATAGGAATATGCCACGTTGTCGGGGGTAAACTGTATGGAAAGCACGAATTGCGCGCGCTTTTTTACATTTTCGTATGTGTCTACGTACAGATTGGAATAGATGTCGGCGGGGTTGAAGCCCTTTTCGAGCAGAAAACTCGCAAGAGCGAGAGTGCGGGGAGATGTTGAGCCGTAATAAAATCTTCCGCTGTCCGTCACAATGCCCGTATATAAGGCTTGAGCGGCGCAAGAATCTATCGTAAGCCCCCATTCGCGAACAAGATACGTCACAAGACCGCAACAGCTCTCGAAACTCGTGTCGTCGATGTCTACGTCCGCAATGTCCTCTACGAAAATATGGTGGTCGATGCGCATCGTCGTTTTTGCAAGCGTATAGCGATCGTCGGATATGAGCGATTTTGCGGACGTGTCGAGAACGATTGCGAGTGCGTCTTTATACACGTCGTTGCTTATCTCGTCCATAACGCTTCCTTCCATAAACGAGAATCTGCCCGCCGAATCGCCGACCGCATAAATCTTTTTGTCGGGGAAGTTGGTTTGAAGCACGCATTTCAAGCCGAGTTGGCTTCCCATAGCGTCGCCGTCGGGGTTGAGGTGGCGGTGAATGACTATAACGTCGTGTTTTTTGATTGCGTCGAATGCATTGCTTGTCATGATTTTTTCCAATATATAAAGTTAATAATAAATAATATCACAATGCTCCGCTTGTGTCAATGCCGATTTTAAGCGTTGTTTTGCACTGCGGTTGCACATAGATTGCCGAGTGTAGCGCAGTTGAGGCTTTGACGAGCGTTTCCATGAACAGAGAGGGTGTATTAATCTGAAAAAGAGGTTTTTTTTGTTGTTGATAATATTTCGGTTGTTTGCTATAATTGTTTGTAGCGATTATACTGCGCTACGGCGCGAGGTGGCAATATGATTCTCACTATGGACATCGGCAATACCAACGTCAAATACGGAGTTTTCGACGGCGACGAGTTGGTTGCTTCGTGGCGTGTTTCCACAAAGGCTTCACGCACGGCGGACGAGTACGGAATGGTGCTTTACGACCTGCTCAAACAGCGCGGCGTAAATTTCGAGGATATAGACGCGTGCGTTATGTCATCGGTTGCGCCTGCTCTCAATTATACAATCGAGCATATGTGCCGTTATTACATCGGCAAAGCGCCGCTCATAGTTTCGTCAAAGACGGACACGGGCATAAAACTTGCGTATGCGCACCCGACACAACTCGGCACGGACAGAATCGTGGGTGCGGCGGCGGCATATCGCTTTTACGGCGGACCTGTGATAGTTGTGGATTTCGGCTCGGCGACAACGTTTAACCTTGTCACCAAAGACGGCGTGTACATCGGCGGTGCGATTGCCCCCGGTATAAAAACCGCAACCGAATCCCTCGTTACGACGGCGGCGAAACTGCCGAGAATCGAACTTGAAAAACCGCAAAATATTGTCGGTACGGACACTAAAAGTTGTATGCAGAGCGGCATAGTGTACGGCTACACCGGTCTTGTGAAATATATGGTGACCAAGTACAAGGAACTCGACGAAATGAAGGGTGCAAAAGTGGTTGCGACGGGCGGACTTAGCGAACTCGTCGAGAATGTCGAACCGCAACTTATCGACGTCACCGACCGTGCGCTTGCGCTCAAAGGATTGAAATATATCTACGACAGAAACAAGAAAAAGAAATGAATTGAAACGGCGAAAAACGGACTTGAAAACGTTTTTGCGGCTGTTTGCAAAGGATAGGACATTATGAAAAAAATCGGAATTGCACTTTTGGGGCTCGGTGTTGTGGGCGGCGGAACTTATCAAATCCTCAACGATATGCGCCAAACCATAAAGAAAAACGAGGGTCTGGACATCGAAGTCAAGCATATTCTCGAAAGGAATATTGACAGATGTAAGCAACTCGGCGTTGACCTTTCAATCGTCACACAGAACATCGACGATATAGTGAACGACGACGAAATTCAAATCGTTGCGGAATTTTTCGGCGGTGTAGAACCTGCAAAAAGTTTCCTTTTGAAAGCGTTGCAGAAGGGCAAGAGTATTGTGACGGCAAACAAAGAGATGTTTTCAAAGTGCTGGCACGAACTCGAAACCGCAGCCAAAGAGAGCGGCGCGGGGCTTTATTTCGAGGCAAGTTGCGTGGGCGGCGTTCCTGTGATTCGCACCCTTACCGACTCTATGCAGGCAAACCGCATAATCTCGCTCAAAGGCATAGTCAACGGCACTACCAACTATATTTTGTCCAAAATGAGTGACGAGGGCGCAGACTACGAATCCTGTCTTAAAGAGGCGCAAAAACTAGGCTATGCCGAAGCGAATCCCACAGCGGACGTGGAAGGGTTTGACGCAACCTACAAAAACAGCATTCTTTCATCTTTGGCATATCGCAAGCGCGTTCCGGTCGAAAAAGTGTATCGAGAGGGCATATCTAACGTTAGCGTAGAGGATATCGCGATAGGCAAGGAACTCGGATACGAGATTAAGTTGCTTGCGATTTCGAAATTGACGGACGAGGGAAAAATCGAAGCGAGGGTGCATCCTGCGTTTTTGCCCAAAAGTCATCCGCTCGCAAGCGTAAAAGGCTCGTTCAACGCTCTGTATATTCACGGCGACAGCGTTGACGACGTTATGCTGTACGGTCGTGGCGCAGGCGCGTTGCCTACGGGAAGCGCAATTGTGAGCGACATTGTGTTCGCTGCCTCTAAAGATGTGCACAGAAGATACGATTTCGAGTGCAACGAAGTGAACGATGGTGCGTTTGCAACCGATTTCAAATCGCAATACTATGTAAGACTTGCAGTGTGCGACAGTGAAGGCACGCTTGCAAAAATTGCGGCGGCGTTTGCAAAAAACGGTATATCTATCCGCTCGGTTTTGCAAAAAGAAGGGAAGAACGGCGAAGTTTACGTCGTTTTCATAACCTATGAAACGAAGGAAAGCAACCTTAGAAAAACGCTTTCTCAAATCGAGAATTTCGACGGCGTGGACAAGGTCGTTTCCCTTTTGAGAGTCGAGGAATAGTATGGTTTTGTTTTTTGCAAAAGGGAAGGCGGACAGCGACAAATTTGTCAAATTTTGCTATGAAAACTACAAGGACATAATGTCGCGATACGGCGCAGAATTGCCGAGCAAAGTGGAAATTGTCCGCATAGAAGGCGAAAAACCGAGATTCGACACCGACAAAGCGTATTTCAATCTTTCCCATTCGGGAGACGTGATGTTGTGCGGAATATCGCATTCCGAAATAGGCGTGGACATCGAAAAAATCCGCGAAATCGACTACAAAAAATTCGATTTCATCGATGCACAAGATGTAGAGGACTTCTTTGAAAAGTGGACGGAAAGAGAGAGCTATCTCAAATTCACGGGCGAAGGTCTTTCGGGATTCAGAAAGGAAATCCCCGCCGACGCACACTTCGAGCATTTTCCAGTATGGGACGAGTATCACGCCTGCGTGTGCGCCGAAGAACAAAACGTGATAGCCTACGAAATGGACATAAACGCGATAGACGACTAATATTTTGTGCATAGACGCAAACAAATAAAGAGGCACTTGTTTTTTCAAAGCGAGTGGTACAATAAAATAACAAAAGGCAGGAGGGATATATGATTCTCGACAAAATTAAAGACATTATGGAAACCGAACTCGGCAAAAATCGCAACGACGTAACGCTCGAGAGCGATATTATAAAAGATTTGGGATTTGACAGCCTCGACATTGTAACGCTCATTATGGCAGTTGAGGACGAATACGGCTTCACGGCAGACGACGACGAAATTGCAGCGCTCAAAACCGTCGGCGACGTTGTAAGTTACATAGAGAAGCGAACAAATTAAGCGTCTATACGCTTAATTTGTGAGTGAAATTGCGCCGAAAGGCGCAACGGTAGCGCGCGATATTGCGCAAAATCATCGCTGAGGCAACGTCAACACGCAAATTTGCGTGTTGACGAGAGCCTTGCTTGATTTTTGCGCTACTAACCGCGCAAGCCCTCTTTGCTCTCCCGAATAAGACGGACAAAGAATCCCGCCACAATTCCGCGCGAGTGCTTGCTTGGTGAAGCGTGCCTGCGGCACGGTGATATTGCACACTATGTGTGCAGTGATATTGCGCCGTTGG
Organism: bacterium; assembly: GCA_963620965.1. Classification (GTDB taxonomy): domain Bacteria; phylum Bacillota; class Clostridia; order Christensenellales; family CAG-917; genus CAG-475. Next base: position 113 of record CAVFCJ010000013.1, on the reverse strand, counting down.
CGCAGTCGTGGAAGATTCAATCTTCCATATGTCATTCAGAGGAGCAATGTCATTGCGACGTAGGAATCCAGCCGTAGGCGCATTTCGCTCCGCTTGATTCTCACGGTCACTCC
>CAVFCJ010000012.1:0-27880 GCA_963620965.1 bacterium | reverse complement strand
ATTTTGTAATAAATTTTGATATAAATCTATCCTTTTATAAAATAAAATGGTAGCGTAGAAAAATATCGAAAGGGGGATTTCGTATGAGCAAGGAAAAGAAAGACTGGACTCGTATGGTTGAGGGCAAACTCTACAACTCATCGAGCAAAGACATTTTTTGGCAACACGCAAGGGGTATGTGGATGACGCAAAGATTCAATAAATGCCCCATATGGAACGCACCCAAACAAAAACGACTTCTCAACAAACTCATTCCGTCGTCAAAGGGCAAATCCGTTTGGATTTTCACACCGTTTTATTGTGAATACGGCGTAAACATTCAACTCGGGAACGATATATTCTTCAACTACAACTGCACGCTTTTGGACATTTCGCCCATAACTTTGGAAGACGGCGTATGGCTCGGCGCAAACGTCACTATCGCAACGCCTTGTCACCCGTTTTTAGCGAGCGAACGCCTAAATCAACAATATCCCGACGGCTTCCACGACCTCGAATATTCAAAACCCGTAACAATCAAAAAGGGATGCTGGATTGCATCGAACGTGACGATATGCGGCGGCGTTACGATCGGTGAAAACACGGTCGTGGGCGCAGGAAGCGTGGTAACTCGTTCCTTGCCCGCCAACTGCATTGCGGTAGGCGCACCCGCACGAGTGCTTCGCTATCTCGACGACAAGGACAGAATCGACGTTTGGAACACTTATATAAACGACGAAATGCCACTCTCTATCCGTGAAAAAGAAAAACTCGTCGCTCAAAAATAATCCGATTGTAAAAATTCATATTGAACGTAGAGTGAAAAAATGATATAATGAAAAGTAGTTGTTAAGAACTTATTTGACTATATAAATAACGCACACGCACATTAAATCGTGCGACAAAAAGACGAAAAACACAGAATCGGCACTTTATTGCCGAAAAAACAAAATATAAACGCTCTGTTGGAGGAAAATTATGAACGACAAGGACTATTTGGAAATACTGGGCAAGTTGACGCTTGACGAAAAAGTGTCAATTCTTTCCGGTTCTACAAACTGGCTCACTCAACCCATAAAACGCGACGGAATCGACATTCCCGCCGTGCGTATGAGCGACGGACCGAGCGGACTCAGACGTGAAAAAATCGGCAAAGGCGTAAACATTATGCAAACACCCGAACCGGCAACCTGCTTCCCCGGCGCAGTCACCACCGCTTCGAGTTGGGATGTAGATCTCGTTGAAGAAGTCGGCGAGGCTATCGCAATCGAGGCTCAATCTCTGGGCGTTTCGACCGTTCTCGGACCGGGCGTAAACATCAAAAGAGGTCCGTTGTGCGGAAGAAACTTCGAGTATTTCTCCGAAGATCCGTTCCTCGCAGGTCGTATGGGCGGCGCATGGGTTCACGGCGTACAAAAGAAAAACGTCGGCACTTCTCTCAAGCACTATCTTGCAAACAACCAAGAATACATAAGAATGACCATCGATTCCATCGTTGACGAACGCACTTTGCGCGAAATCTATATGCCCGCTTTCGAGCATATCGTCAAAGAGGAACAACCAACGACCGTTATGTGTTCCTACAACCGCCTCAACGGAACGTACCTTAGCGACCACAAACGCTTCCTCACCGACATTCTTCGCGACGAATGGGGCTACAAAGGCATAGTCGTGAGCGACTGGGGCGCAGTCAACGACCGCGCGGAAGGCGTCAAAGCAGGTATGGATCTCGAAATGCCCGGCAGCAAGGGGCTCAACGACGGCACCGTTTACAAGGCGCTCAAAGCAGGCACTCTCACCGAAGAAGACATCGATAAAGTGGTGCTTCGTCTCATCAGATTCGCATACGAAAACACCGTGCGCGAAATCGAAGGCGTAACCTTTGACATCGAAAAACACAACGCAATCGCACGCAAAGCGGCGGAAGGCGGCGCGGTTCTTCTCAAAAACGACGGCATACTTCCCTTGAACAAGAAGCAAAACATCGCCGTCATCGGCAAACTGGCAAAGAAAATCCGCTATCAAGGCGGTGGTTCGAGCCACATTCTTCCCACGAAACTCACGTCGTTCACCGACGCACTCGACAAAGCGGGTCAACCCTACGAGTACGCAGACGGCTACGTTCTCAAAGGCGAAGGCTACAAAAAGAGCCTCATAAACAAGGCCGTAAAAGCCGCAAAAGGTAAAGACGTCGTGCTTTTGTTCATCGGTCTTACCGACGCATTCGAATCGGAAGGCTACGACCGTCACCACATCAAAATGCCGTCCTCGCACGTTACGCTCATCAACGAGATTTTGAAAGTCAACAAAAACGTCGTCGTCGTGCTTTCTTGCGGTTCGCCCGTCGAAATCGGCGACTGGGACAAGAGCGTCAAAGGCATTCTCAACCTCTATCTCGGCGGTCAGGCAGGCGGCGAAGCGGCGTACAACCTTATCTACGGCAAGGTCAATCCGTCGGGCAAACTCGCAGAAACCTTCCCCGTCCACGAAGACGATTATCTCGGCTCGAAATACTTCCGTATGGGACCGAGAACGGTTGAATACCGCGAAGGCATTTACGTCGGCTATCGCTATTACGACAGCGCGAAAAAGAGAGTCAAATATCCCTTCGGTTACGGACTTTCCTACACGCAATTCGAGTACTCCAATCTTCGCATAAGCGCAAACGCAATCAACGAAGGCGACCCGCTCACCGTCACTTTCACCGTCAAGAACGTCGGCAAAGTCGCAGGTGCGGAAATCGCGCAACTCTACGTTTCGGATGTCGAAAGCACCCTCTATCGCCCCGAAAAAGAACTCAAAGGCTTCAAAAAAGTGTTCTTGCAACCGGGAGAAGAAAAGGACGTCGAAATCACTCTCGATTCAAGAGCGTTCGCATACTACAACGTCGCAATCAAAGACTGGCACGTCGAAAGCGGCGACTTCAAGATTTTGGTGGGCGCGTCCTCTCGCGACATCAAACTCGAAGGCATCGTAAACGTTACGTCCAAGAATCCCGACGCACCTATCCCCGACTACAAGGCAGTTGCGCCTTGCTACTACGACATCGCAAACGCAACCGAGATCCCCGTCGCGCAATTCGAAGCACTCTACGGCGCAAAGATGATTGAAAACAGACCTTACGAAAAAGGCGAATTGCTTGCAAACAACACGATCGGTCAATGCAAGGTTTCTCGCTTCGGCAAGTTTATGTACAATCTCTGCGTGGGCGTCATCAACCTCGTTGCACTCTCGTCCGAGAACCCCGAAATGCTCACCAATTCCGTCAAAGATATGCCATATCGCACGATAGCGGCGTGGTCGATGGGCATCATATCCAAGCGTTCTCTTGACGGACTCGTGGATATGCTCAACGGCAGAAAAGGCGGCTTCCGCAGATTCCTCAAAGGCTTCGGCAAAGAAAAGGAAGAAAAGAACGAAAAGAAATGATCACTCGACACATTGAAAAAGGCACTCGAAAGAGTGCCTTTTGTGTACATCGCTTGAAAAATATTTGCTTTATTAAATCCAATTTATCATTTACGGCAATATTATGTTTTCACGCAAAACGTGCTTCCACATAGGTTTAGTTGTCGTTTCTGTGCAGAACTTCGTATGCCATTTTCGGATTGTCCGTCATTATGCAGTCCGCGCCGTTGGCTTGAAGTTTGGCTACGTCGTCAGGGTCGTTTATCGTCCAGTACTGCACCGCAATGCCCATGCTGTGCGCAAAGTCGATAAACTCTTTTGTGGACAAATCGAAAAATCCGTTGAAGCCCATCGGAATTTGCAAAACCTTGAAGTTGAATTTTGCGTTCGTATTGCCGTAAAGGAATGCATAGTAGAAGTCGAGCACTTCCGTGATACCTGCCGAGCGCACGACATTCTGCTCGAACGTGCCCAAAGCGTTGCACTCGTCGACGTACTTGCTGATTTCGCCTTGAAACGTGCCGAACACGGTGCGATTGACTATATCGTATTTGACCATCATTCTATAGAGTTTGTTCATAGCGCGTCTGCCCGCGTCGCCGCCGTCCTTGATTTCGATGACGTAATTCATAGTTTTGTCGGGGCGCGCAACGTTTTCGACATATTTCAAAACATCTTCGAGAGTGACGATACGCACGTTTTCAAGTTCCGCGTCGGACTTGTCGCGGTACTTGTATACGCCGTCTTCCGTTTGGAAGTTGTAGCCGAAATTGTAGGTTTTGAGTTCGGCAAGAGTCATATCGCAAATCTTGCCCGTGCCGTTTGACGTGCGGTCGATTTCGTGGTCATGCATAAGCACGAGTTCGTCGTCTTTTGTGAGGTGCAAGTCAAATTCGAGAATATCGACTTTATAGTTCTCTCTTTGCGCTTCTTCCATACATTGCTTGAACGCAGCCATCGTTTCTTCGGGTTCGAGAACGCCGCCCGCACGGTGAGCGGAAAGCATCAAGCCTTCGGGCTTGTGGAAAGCGATATATTGATTGTCGCCGACATAATCTGTAACGCGTTCGACGCGCGCGCACTTGCCCGTGAGCGGCAAAATCACGACGTTTAGCACCAACGCAAACAAAAGCGTACCGACAATCGACCATACGACTGCTTTTTTCACGGTTTTTTTGTGCTTTTTAACTTGCGCTTTGACTTCGGGAGAATCCGTAAGCAACACGTCGACGTTGTCTACGTCACGTCTGAAAAATTCGTTCAATTTGATTTTCATTTTTCACCCTATCACAATATAAAATTTATAATATTGACATTATAGCACACGAATTTCGACTCGTAAACACTTGATTGAAACTTTTTTAGACATATGTATGTTTGCGCATACACGAATACAAGAATTCCGATATGCAAATATGCGCAACTATTGATATTAGAAGCCGCACATCCGCACCTCTCTGCGCTTGAATTTTGATGCAGAAATATTATAAAATTCGCCAATCAAATGTTTTTTCGCAAATTTAACATCAATGTTTGACACAATCGCAAACTCTTGCTATACTTAATAAGCTTGATAACGAAACGATTTGCTTTAACTTGTGTGGAAGCGTATCGAAGCGGTCATAACGAGGCGGTCTTGAAAACCGTTTGGGTGAAAGCCCACGGGGGTTCGAATCCCTCCGCTTCCGCCAAAAATATGCTGATGTGGCTCAGGTGGTAGAGCACATCCTTGGTAAGGATGAGGTCACCAGTTCAAGTCTGGTCATCAGCTCCAAATCCGTGAACGAAATTCGTTCACGGATTTTTTATATCTTCGTGTGACGAAGATATAAAGAAAGATTTTAATTGTAATTAGATTTGTAATTAATAACGCAAATTGCCAACAATGCACTTATGATGCTTAATTCTTTTTGCAATTTATTTTTGTGCAAACTCAATTTGACCGTCAGTGACGGTGATGTTTGTGCCGATAAAAGAGGTGTCGGTAGGCGTTACGCCACCGCCGTTTACGTTGTAGACGTATTTGAGATTGGAGCAACCGGCAAACGCATACTCGCCTAACGTACACGGCATTCTGTTTTCAAAATACACGGCTTGAAGATTGGGCAAACCTGCAAAAGCGGCAGCGTCGATTTCACATACGCTTGCAGGGATATGGATTGTCACGGGCAGGCTTTTGAGTGTCGAATCGGCAAAAATGCTGTTGGTGATGCGATAAACGTTGTAGGTTTCATACGCATCGGCGCTTACGCCGTCTAGCGTAGCAAGCACTTTGTCTGTGCCCTTTTCCACCCAAATGACTTCGGGAATATACAAATCAGACAAATTGAGTCCCTGATTGTTTGCGCCGTCGGTGTAGAAAGTGGATATTTCGATGTATTTGCCATCTTTGCCCTCTACCGTTATTTCCTCATAATTGAAATACTTTGCCCAAACATTGTTTGAGTCGGGAGTGATAGACGGTGAGGCTTTTGATGAGCCGCCGCCGCTTGTGCCGTCGGGAGAAATCCAAACCGCATAGGAAACGCCCATCGCCGAAACGGCGACTGCAAAAAGCGCTATTATTGCGACCATCATCGCTATTTTGTTTTTGCGAAGCGACATCATACGGGCATAGTTCCTTTTCTTATGTCTACGCCGTCGCCAACGTTATATTTTATCTCAAACTGGAATGCGATGCTCTTTTGCGTGCCGGTGAGATATATGAGTTTCTCGTTGCACTCCTCATCGATTCGATTGAAATAAATTGTTGCTTTGACGTAGTATGTTTCTCCGGGAATTACAAGCATATAAAGTTTATAACTCGGCAATTTTTCGTCGGCTGTGAATGGTTGATTGTAGTATATCGCATTGGGGTTGCCAGAAAAATCACTTGGCAAAACCGATGTCAACTTTTCGCTGGTTTTGGAATCGCCGTCCCCTTTCAATGTGACGAGTTCCATTTCGACATTGAAGTCGGAAAGATAATCAATCGTCGTGTCGCTGTCAAGATGCGCCGCATTGACACCGAGCATAAGCGATTTTCTTCCGTCGATTGAAACTTGGTTTTCGTCTGTATCCGACGAGCCGACAAACGTAATCGGAAAGTAAATCACAGCGCATTTTGCTGCAATATCGATTTTGTTTGTCTGTTTCTGTTTCAAATCCGTACCGTACGGTGCTACGTTGCCTTTTGATAGATATCCCGACGTTGCAACAGCGGGCCAGACCGCTGTGCCGTAATCGCTTGCGGCATTCTCGTCAATAGTGATGCTCGCACTCTCCGACAACAGCGCAGAATCGGTTGTAAAGCCGTCCTCGTTGCTGTCCGACACGTTTGTGAACCATGCGGCTGTCGCACTGACAACCGTGACGACAAATATAAGAGCCATAACGACGGATGATACGATGAGAGTGCGTTTTGTCTTATTCATTGTCTTGAGCCTCTTCGTGTACCGTCGTGACATTGATCACTGCCGAAAATTCAAACGTAGAACCCGAATAATCCATATGCGAATAGTACATCTGATTGGATAGCGACTCGAAAATCTTTTTGGTGTCGTCGGTTGTCGTTTCGCCGTCCACCGTAGTTGTGTAGATATCGGTTGCGGTGTATTTGTCCCTGTCTTGCGAGAAAAACTGCATCCAAAACAGTTTTTCGGGCGCGAAAACGATGTAGAAATCGAACAGTTGCGATGTAGAATCGTCTGTACCCTGCGTACCGAAATCGTTGATAATGCACTTGTCAACGTCCTTTATGCTCGTTGAATCGATTGAATCGTCATCGTTTACGCGCGCAACGAGATTGTCGTCGCCGAACGTGAGTTTGCCGTAGGGCGTGTACCACACTTCATTCTTTTGCGGTTGGAGTTGTTTAAGTTTTTTCCCTTGTGTTGACTCGTCGATGTCGTAAGTTTGATAGTTCCTCACTATGCCGTCTGCGTCGGTTTCGGAATGTTCCTTAAAAAACCAAGTGAACGCATACGGAATGTCGCTCATAGGCGAAACGTTGTCGCCTTGCGCAGCGTAGATTTTGTTGGTTTTTTCAACGACACCTTCACCGTCATCACCGATGACAATTGAGCCGTCGGCATTGCGCTTATACTTGATGATCTTCACGCCGTCGAATGCCATACTCATATCAAACGTTCTGCCCTGCGTGTCGAGCGCAACGGTATTGATGAAGTAATACGCACGATTGCTTATGTCAACGTCGTTGTTGCCGGCAACGGCTGACGACATAAGTTTTCCCGCATTTGTGCCGCTTGCGCAAAATGCGGTCTGTCCGACATACTGCATATTGTCAAACAGCACTGTGCCGTCGGTTGACAAAGGCTGACGAGTAAAGTCGATTTTATAAGAATCCGCCGTGGACATCGTAATTTCCGTGACGGTGACTTTGTCGGCATTGGTAAACCAAGCAAAAGACGCGCCCACCATAACGACGGTGGTCACGATTATCAAAAGCGGAATCATAACGGACATTACGATTTTGAAGTTTTTGCTTTTGCTTGCTTGCATGTTCTACCCTTACTTACTTTTGCTTGCGCCCTGCGGATTTTATATATTTACATATAAACTACAATCGAGCAAGGCGTTTTATTTGATTTTTTGTCGTTTTTTTTGCGCGGTATTTTAACTTTTTGCAAACGCGCGGTTAGAATTACGATTTTGCGGCATTTTCGCAATTATTCACTCCTTCGAACGATGTCGCGATATTTGCGCCGTTTTTCTCGCTCATGGACGGCGCTTAATCCGTCCGAGAACGATTTTATCGGTTATCTAATCATATCAAGTTGTCAACCAACTCGAACTGCTTTCGGCATACGCCTCGAACATAGCCTTGTTGCAAGTTATCTTATATCCGAGCGACGTGCCATCTGTGTTCTTTGCGCTTTCGACCGTTCCGAAGAACGCGCCTGCAAACGTGCTTGCGATGTCGATTGAGACATTTGTTTTGAGCGTGAACGTCGCAAACGGAAATTGTCTTAAAAGCGACACGTTTTGCTTGTTAGCAATGGCAATCGGATTGCTTTGCGTTCCGTCCGCCGTGCCTACTAGCCAACTCGACGAGCTAAGCTCGTATATGTTGACATTGAATTTTGTGTTGTTTTCACCCGTGAGCGTTCCGGTCGTCTTTGACAAAGAATACATCATTAGATACACCAAAACAATATCTTTGAGGCGCATGCTCTGTCTTTCGTTTGCAGCGTTTTGCGCGCCTATTGCTGAAAGTGCGGTAAGTTGCACGTCGGCAAGTACGTCGAACATACCTTTTGTGGGTGCGGTATCGCCCGTGTAGTAATACTTGCTTTGCGTGCCGTAACCCGAAACCGAACCGGTCATCAACTCGTTGAAGGTCTTTGACTTGCCCGAAACGTTGACGAATCCGCTTTCCTGTTTCCATACGGCATTTGTCATATGATACGAATTATCAATCGTTGCGCTCGAAGTCGTGAACGGGTTGACAGTACCGCCGTTTGCGGTGATTTGCACGAGGGAAACGACGTTGTTTATGCTTGCGCTCATTGTGCCGACAACGCCGCCGACGGTTGCGTTTTGAGAAGTTATTGTGCCGAGAACGATTGCGTTTTCGATATTTCTCGCACTCGTGCCGAACAAGCCGCCAACCGTGCCGTCGCTCACGTTGATTGCGCCGTGTGCGGACACATTCTTTATGCTTGTTTCGCTTGCAGCCTCTGCCGCGGCAAGCACGCTGCCCGCTATGCTGCCGACGTTGCCTTGATTTGCATTGATCGTGATATTTCTCAAATGCACGTTTTTGACAATACCGCCTGCGCCGATGATGTCGAACAAGCCGACGTTTGTCTTGCCGTAGCCCATTATGTTGAGATATTCGATGACGTAGCCGTTGCCGTCGTATGTGCCGTCAAATCCCGTCAGCGCGTTGCTTCCTTCTACGGTTGCCGTCGATACGAAAAGACTGCCGTCTATCGTCACGTTTGCGCCCGCTCTCGCTTTGAGAACATTGGTAAGGAACTGCTTGTTCGTTCCGTTCCAGTTGTATGACTTACTGGTGACGGTGCCATCCTCGCCGACGGACGATGTTGTGAAGAACGCATTGAGGAGTTCGATGTCTTCCGCCGTGAACGTACCCGTGATGTCCTTTGTCTGAACAAATTTGGTCGGGATTGCGGTTGTGGTGGATTGCGTAGATTGATAGTATCCCCACTCTCCCTTTTCGGTATCGAGAAACACAGCGTAATCCGCCGCTTGTAATTCGACAAGATACTCATCCCAATCGGTTGCGGTAGAGTTTTCGATTGGCGAATTTGCGGGCTTTGCGTACTCGCCGACGTATGTGCCGCTCTCGTCCACTTTTACGACCGTGACCCACTCGTAGCCTGACGACACGATATTGATGATGTCGGGGTTTTGCGAATTTTGATGCGCCGTGTAATAGAAGGACGCAATGAGCAGTTGCGCGAGCGAACCTACCTTATACTCGTCGCCCTCCGTCACAAAGTAAGCAATGGTGAGAATGGGCTGATTGCTCAAACGATAATTGAGGTTCATACCGTCTTTCGTGGATACGGATGCGCCGAGTCGAGAATTACCCGACCTACCCTGGATAGTCGTGTAGCCGTGATATTCTCTCTTGCTATAATCGGATTCGCTCGAGTGATCTACGCCGTCCGAATACATCCAACCATTTGTGACGATGATGTCCGCACCCGCTTTGTCCGTTTCCTTGTTGGTGCCTGTAATCGGTTGCCAGTCGGTGTTGTAGGAGTTGTCGTCGTTGGCGTAACTTTGAGCCGTGTTGGAGTACTCAACCTTGACAGATTTGACGGTTATTTCGATTTGGATGCTTGGCGAACCGCTTGCATTCTTGCGGTTTTGGTCTTTTTCTCTGCTGTCATACACGGTGACTTTCGTCGCATAGTTTCCGTCAGAATTGCTGTATGTGCCGTCACTCGAATGGTATACGTTGAATGTATAATTGCTTGCCGACGAGCCAGTCATTTCAAACACGAGTTTCTTCAAATATGTGCCTGAGACGGCTTTTTTGAACGTACCGTCCGCGTCTTTATACACGTCGTTGACATATTTAGAGAAGTCAAAGCTATTGTTTGCACTGCTGTTGCGCGAATCGATTGATTCAGCATAATTTGCGGTGATAGTCACGCTATCGCCTGACAAAATACCGCTGACGTTGAAGCCTTCGCCTGCGCGGTAAGTACTGCTCCTTCCGTTGCCGCTTGCGCCGTTGCCACCGTAAGTTGTGCCGTCGGTGTACGTCCTCGTCGCCTTGTTGGAGCGCAGTTTGTCGAGAGTAACTTTAATGTGCGCAGGCGTAATTTTGCCAACATTGTAAGCAGTTGCACCTGCTGTTCCTGCGCCATTGTAAACCGCATCATCAACGGTTCCGCCCTCCGATATATAGTTGCCATTGCCACTCGGGTCGGTGAATGTATACGAGAACGTAACCGCTTTGCCGCCTATGACATTGTAACTTGAATCGTAAACAACGTTTTCGTTGTCATATCTTCCGCTGATTGTAAACGGATTGCTTGTCGGAACATGTCCCGTTGCGCTCACCGTGAAGTAACTGTCAAGAATTTTACTTGTAGGGACTATATTGTTGCCGTCGTACACTTTTTCGAGCGTTGCGTTTGTCGCATTAAAGCGTATGGACACAACGGACGGAGTTATCTCGAACTCGCCGCTACTGCTTCCCTCGTAAATCTCATAGTTCCCGCTTATCGAATTTGTCGAATTGTCGGCATTCTTGCCCGTTACGCTGCTTCTGGTGGCGGTCATAGACGATTTTTTGCTGTTCGCGACGTCTTTTTTAGCACCCGATATAGTGATTATGATAACATCGTTTCCTGCATAACCTTTGATTCTCGCCTCGGTTATAGTGGACGAAGAAACCGCAAGTTGTCCGCTTCCGTCAACGCCCTCAACGCCCGTAATTGTCAAGCCTTGCGCCGCATTGTTGAACACAAACGCCGTCGTAGCATCCCAACTGAGTTTGATTTGTCTGGGTTCTATCTTGTAGGTTGCAGAACCGCTGTCGGTCGTATCGACAGAATAGTTTTCCGTTGTGGATATTCCGTCGCGCATCGCAGGCAAAACGGAAATCGCATTGGTTCCGCCGATTGTAATTGTGTAGGTGCCTGCATTGACAAGCGACTCGTGCGAGTTGTTTTGAGCATCAACAACCGAATAAGTGACAGAAATCACATCATCTCCCCACTTAAACTGTCCGTTTGTAGTGCTTTCGCCATTAATTGAGAGCGTGGGTGTTATTGCCGTGCCGTCATAAATTCTCGTTCCGCTCGTCAAACCTTTGAGTGTGAGGGTTTTTTTGGATATTTCCCACGAAGCAGTTACCGCCGATGCTGTGTAGTTTGAGTTTGCGCTATTGTTTGCGTCAAATGTCACGGTTGCGACATAATTGCCCGCAGCGGTTGTCGACAAACCACCCTTCTCATACGACGTTGACACGGATACGTTAGTCGCTTCTTTGAAAGACGAGCCGTTTCTTGTGATAGCAATGCCGACTTTTACGCTGTCGCCGCTTATAATGCCGTCGCTACCCGACGTTGCCGATTTTGCTCTAACGCCGTTCCAGCCTTGATTTGCAGCATTGTATGTGCCGTTGCTCGTCGAGAACTCAAACGACAGCGAGCGACGAAGTATCTCATAACTCTTGCTTTGCGGTAATGTCGGATATGCGCAACTGCCTTTGTGTGCCTCGATAAAGGCACTTTCTTTTGTGTTCAACGCAGCTGTCGCAGTATATTTACCTGCGTTTACGCCTGTAGTAAACGTGACTGTTGCCGTCATATTGTCGGTTGAAACCGACATTTCGGGGGCTTTGTAGCCTGACGTTCCCGACATAGACATCGTGAAATACTTGTTCACAAAGTTTGCAAAATCGTCTATTGACTTTTTCGCCTTTATAGTCAATATAATAACGCCGGTGGTCTTTTTGTCATAGGTGTGTTTTCCACCGCCACCCTGCCAAGTAAATGAGAGTTCGTTTGTGGAAATTGCAAGTTTCTTCGACTGGTTTGCACTCGTTGTGCCGCCTTCTAGTTTGAGTGTATAGTTGCCTGCCGTAAGTGTTGCAAACGTGAGATAATACTCGCCTGCCTTATTTGCGCCTTCAAGGTCAATCGAATTTGAATTTATGGATATATTGAGCGATACGCCTTCCAATGTGCCGAGTGCGATATTCCCTGTTTTAAGCGCTGTTTGACTCGAATACAACTCGACTTCATATGAAGTTGCGTCATCTTTGATTTTTGCGCAAGCCTTCGGTGAGAATGCGGCGAGCACCGACAATGTATCTTCATACCCTGCTTTTGTGACCAAGCCCGACACTTTCCATGCATAAGGATGCGTCTTGTTGTCGAACATTACGGAATCAGTGCCGCTGCCCGTTATTTTCAATTCCTTAGGCTTGACGCTGAACGTCGTTGTCGATGTGCCAATGTTGTACAACGCCGCCGAAGTTGTCGAAAGAGAGGCAGTGATTGTGTACTCTGCAGCGTTTTGGAAGTCGATTGCACAAGAAAACTCGTACGTTTGTTTCTCGCTCGGCTCTGTGACGTTGTACAGCGAATCGCTTGCGTCCCACTTGTTTTCGCACATATTGGTTATGCCTGCGCCGACAATCGTTATTCCGTTGCTCGATGTCGGTGACATTGACATTCCGTTGAACGTAAACACCGTTGAATTGCCGTTTTTGTCCGTGACGGTTATAGTCAAAGCAGGATTTGCACCTTGGTTTGGCGCAATGTTTGAAACGGTGAGAGTAACGTCGTGTTTGTCAGCGTCGTTGCCGGTTTCCTTTCTATCTTCGCCATATGTTCTTTGAGTACCCTTTGAGAACTCTGCTTCGAGGTCGCGCTTTTTGATTTCCCAGTCGATTGCGACGCCGCCGACTACGTGAGGAGTGCCTACGCTGTCAAAATAGTAAATCTTGACGTTTGACTCAAATGTGCCGGGGACAGTATTCGTACCGACAGTCGACGTGTCGGACGAGTAGCAGTAGGAATCCGCCTTTGTCGCATCTGTTGACGGAGTTGCGATAAACGGAACTGCGGTGTCGCCCGAAGCGGTGATTGCAACCGGAGCGTAACGAGTGTTTCCGTTGTATGTGAGGGATTTACCTCTTGAAATGGTGCGATAGTAAACGGCGACGTTGCCCGCCAACTTTTCTTCGGTATCGCCCGTTGTATCGCCGTCTGCTGCGGTGTTTTCGTTGACGGTGAGAGTCTTGATGTAGAACTTGCTATTGTCGAATGTTGCGCTCGGACGAGAGTTGCCCGACGTTGCCATATACAGATAATATCCGCTGTTTTCGCCCGCAGAAGTCGCGGTTGCGTAAAGCGTGGATTTTTGCGGTTGACCGTTATCGCCCGAAACGATTGCCGAAGCGTCGAGAGTCTTCGTATCGTCGTGATTTTCGCGCTCGCTTGCGGTGTATGCGTCGGCAATGCGTTTCCAGTAGGACAAGTTGGCGTTGGGAGAATGCTCCGCGCTGATTGTGCCTATTGTCGTGTTGCTCGGATTTGCAATCTTGTCGTTTGCGTAGACGAAATACCAGCCCGTATTTTCAGTGCCTGTAGTGTAGGTCGTTGCGCCTGTTGGCTTGACCCATGCGCCGTTGTTGATTGTCGCGCCCGTGATGTTGAGATTTGACGTGAAATATTGCGCCCATGTCAAATTCTCGTCGGTGACGGCGGTTATGGTTGTATTGCCGTACTTATGCGTGCCGGTGTAGTCGTCGTAGTATGTCTTTGGCGTGTACAATTTGCAGAATTCTTCGGTGAACACAACCTCTTGACCGTCTACGGTTTCGACGATGGTTTCAAACTTGCCGAGTTCTTCTTGCAGTTTGCTTACGTCGGTGCCTGCGAGGATTGCGTTGGAATAGCCCTTGACCCAGTAGGAAGTTTTCGCGTCGGTGTCGCTTGCCGCAAGACCGATGATGCCGCCGATATTGGAGATGCCGTCGAACGTACCCTCGACGGCGTATGCCGACTTGATGACGGTGCCTGTGCCCTTTGTTGCGCCGACGATACCGCCGACGTTCTCGCCGCCGGTGACGGTTGTCTTGTGGGCAAGCATGTTGCTTATAGTGATATTGTTTGCGTTGACAAGACCGACAATACCGCCGACGTTGTTGATGCCGCTTGCCACGACGTTGCCGTTTGCGTAGTAGGTGTTTCTTTCGCTCTCGTTCGCGCCCCACTTTGCAACCTCTTCGCCTATGACGCCGATTGCGCCGCCAACGCCGCCCCAACCTGTAGATTTGTCGGAAGCCGCGTTCTTTGCCGCCGTTATCACATCTAAGGTCGCATTGGTTGAAAGGTTGCCCGCAGCCTCGAAGTGCGTGTTGACAATCTTGATGTAATCGTCATCGAGCGTGATGTTGAGTTTTGCAATTTCGGTTTCAAACGGAGTGGGTATGCCGATATAGCCGACCGAGCCACCGACCGCATTGACTGCGCTCACCGTCAAGCCGCCCGATTTGTTGACGAATTGAGCGAATTTGACAGGACCTGCAAGCACGCCGATAGAGCCGCCGACAAAGCCCGTCGCGTTGACGTTGCCTTCGTTCTCGAAGTTGACCATATAATCGGTGCTTACGCCCTCGATAGTTCCGACGAGTGCGCCGATAGAGCCGCCTGCGAAGTAGCCGTGCGCCGTAACGCTACCGCTGTTGACAAACAGCGTGTCGGTGTCTTTTGCGGTGATAGTGACGTTTTTGCCCACGAAACCTATCGAGCCGCCGACGAATCCGCTGCCTTCGACCGTACCTTTGTTGGTGAACGTACCTGCGATTGCGCCCTTGCCATCATCGGTTGTTTTGAGTGTGTCGGGCGAATCGAGGAAACCTATAACGCCGCCGACGTAGTCGCCGTTTGCGTAGGTGCCGTCTTCCGCCGTAGCGCCGCCCTTGACGTTGCCTTCATTGGTTATTGAAAGGTTTTTGATCGAATTTATTTGATCTTCCGTGAGAGTTGCACCACCGACGGAAGTATCGGCCTCGCCGCCGCCTGTCGTGAGCAAACCTTGGTTGCGACCGATGATGCCGCCGACGTAGTTTTGTCCTTGAATGTTGCCTTGTTGCAGGATAACGCCCTTGACGATGTCGATGGTTGCGTAATCGGTTGCGTTGCTTGCGGTTGCGCCCTCGTTTTTGCCGACGATACCGCCGACGTTCTCGCCCGAACCTGTGACGGTTGCGGTGATTGTGATGTTGAGCGTACCCGACCTATACGGCTTTGCGTTTGCGACGTTAGAGCCGATATTGAGGGTGCTTTCCGAGTTGTTTACGCCGATAAAGCCGCCAACTTCATTCGTGCCGACGATTGTGCCGCCGATTGAAATTTGCGTGCCTTTAAGGTTGCCGTTTGCGAGTTTGTCGGTGTTGTCGGCGAGGATATAGACCGTGCCGATATTCTTGCCTATGAATCCGCCGACGTTTTCGGCAAGAGCCGTTGTCATTGTGGGTTGCACGTTGAAGTTGCCTATGAACGTAGCGGTGTTCGTACGTCCCGCAACGCCGCCGACGTTTGCCGCTGCGAGCGTAACGGAAATAGTTCCGCCGACCGTTACGACCGAGCCCGAAGCGAAGTTTGCACCGCTGCCCATATCGCCCACGATACCGCCGATACAGCTTATAGCCGCGTCGGAGTCTGCCGATTGGTTGCTAGCAGCAACGCCCACCGTGATTGTACCTGCAAACGATGACGTACCGCTGAACGTCGTGGTGAGCGGGCTGACCGTGTCCGTCGAGTTTTGCGTAAATCCGACGAGACCGCCGATTGCAGTGCCGTGATTCGCGCTTTCGGCAACTTGATTGTCGCCGCCTTGATCTATACGCGTTATGCTCGTGCCGCTACCCACCGTGCAGGAATCGATATAACCGCCCTGTGCGTTGGACATACCGCCCGCAATGCCGCCGAGACTATGCTCGCCGCTTATCGTGACGTTGCCGTCAACGCCGACCTTGCAACCCGTGACGAATGCCGAAACGTATTGCGAGCCGAATCCCAACACACCGCCGATATGGCTCGACGTGGTTGCGCTGCTTGCGGCTTGGATGATTGCTTTTTGCACGTTGCAGTTTTCGATGCGAACGCTGTTGCCTTTTCCGCTTGCTCCGCTTGCGCCGTCCACATACCCCAGCACGCCGCCGATGTTATTCTTTGTTGCGACAATCTTGCCCGCAAATGCACTGCGGTCATCTGTTGTTGCTGTGATATTTACGGAACAATCCTTGATTGTGAGCGTGGTGCCTGCGTTGTACGAGTTGCCTTGTTTTGTATCTGCCAATCCTACAATGCCGCCTGCAAACGTGATGTTGTCCGTTGCAATGTTGACTATGTCTGTCTTGCCGTATGCGCCTATTGCCGCCGTTCCGCTAACAGCACAGTGTTCGATTATGGTACTTCCCGTTGCGTAACCTGCGATTGCGCCTGTTGCGGCGATTTGACTTCCGTCCGAAGAATACGCCCAAATGTTGCTTTCTCCGCCAACTTCGATATAGCCGACGTATGCATCCTCGATGTGACCGAACAATCCCGCATATGCGCCGCCTGTCGCTTTGCCTATGGTTACGCGCAAATTGTTGATGACGGTGTTTGCACCGCCGTCCTGCTTTCCGCTTATGCTACCCTTGAACGACTTTCCGTTTCTGCCTATTATGGGCATATTTTGAACTTTGAACGTGCAGTAATTCACATAGTCGCCGTCTCTGTTTCCGTACGCACCGTTATAATAGTAGTTGTTGCCAATCCAATAGTTGAACGTATTGTTTGCGTTGCTTCCTGTTATTCCGGGGGTGCTTCTACACACGGCACCAAGCGCAAAAAGGTGATAACTCTTGCCCGCCTGATTGAATGTCGAACCATTTGATGACGACATATAATAACCTGCCGTTGCAGACAAATAAGTTGTTTGCTCGCTTGTGTATGGCAAATTGATGCTTGCACATATCAACGGATTGTTACTTTGGTTTGAGCCATCCGCTTTGATATTGTTTGAAGAATTTGCAAATTCGATATATTGGTCATCGAAATCATAGCCGAGATCGACAAGTGCCTGCATGCCGAGAAGTCCTATACCGTCACGAATTATAAACGGATATGTTTCAGTGCCGGAATTCACGGCGGTTGCGTCGTATTCGCCGTATTGATCCATGCCGAAACCAACAGAACGCATACTCAATGCGTCATGTGTGTCAACGGCAAACACTGCAAGTTGTGGCAAGCAACCGTAGATATAGATATAACCTTCTGCCGTGCCTGCTTGATATGCCGAATCGTTTGTCAAAGAATCTATGCTTGCTGCGTTCCCTGTGCCCTCTGCAAATGTTGTTGTCAATGCACCGTTGCTATTCATTTTTGCGGTAAGACCGGACAAATCGGACAAAGTGCCGGAAATCGTCCACTCCTCGTCACCGCCGTTTAACAATTCGTTATAATATTTGCCGTCTTGTCTCCAATACACGGTATTTGTAACGGTATAGCAGTTTTGAACTTTTGTATTATTAAGCGCATTGTTGGCATCCATATATCCGACAATGCCGGAAGCATAACGCACTTTTTCTTTTGTATAAATGTTGATTTGTCCAACATTGTAGCAGTTTCTGACAACAACGCTCTTTGTCCAATTGTCCGCTTGTGCATTTGCCGTAGATTCGCCTATGATGCCTCCTACGCGAGCATGGTATGCGGCTTCTACACCGACACCGCCCCAAGAATCGATGTTGCCTGTATTGTAGCAATATGCAATCGTGCCGTATGACATAACGCCGACAATGCCTCCTACAACCGCACTGCAATATTTATCGCCGGATGTACCCCAAATGTTGATTCCGTTGCTTGTATTGACCCCGTCATAACCGACTTGCACTTTGCCCGTGTTGAAACAATAGTAAATTTCGGACGGGTATGCTGCTCTTGAGTTTGGCGTACGATATGTGCCGCCATTGTGGTCGCCTATCGAGCCTACCAAGCCGCCGACAACGTTGCCTATGCCGTGAACATAACCGCTGTTGTAAGACGAATATAAGTGAAGCGCCGCACTCTTGAACACTATGCCCACAAGTCCGCCCGCATTGCACCAAACACTACGACCATAATATTTGTTGTTACCATCCCAAAATGCGCCTGCTTGATCATTTGAAAGGCTCTGAGTTGAGCTAATCTCGCCCGTATTGGCGCAATCATACACATAAAGGTCGCATCTTGCGCTGATTGTATCGCCACTGTGATTGCCTGAGATTTTGCCGACAATTCCGCCCACATTGACCGATGCGGTGATATTGCCGTTGTTGATGCACGACTTGATTGTAAATGTTCTTGCAGACGTGCCGCTGATTGCTATACACGCAATGATTCCGCCTGTTCCGTATGTGTAATAAACTGGTGCGTAAGAGTCACTGCTGTTGTCCGCTTGTTCTTTTGTTTCAATATTGCCGTTGTTGACGCAACCGATGAGAACAATATCGTATGTCGATACAAAGCCTGAAAAACCTGCGGCATTGCGATATGCCGTCACATTGACATTGTTTGTGCAATTGTAAAACTCAAGTTTTCCATTTGCAATGCCGACAAAACCGGCAAGTCCTTCTTTGCTTGTGTTTGAAATCGTACCTGATACGGTAAGATTGCGGAAGATTGCATCTTTTGCATACGGGAACAAACTTGTTCCGTCGGCATCATCGCCTCTGGTTCCAAGATTTATCGTATGTCCGTTGCCGTCAAATGTGCCTGTAAACCTATTTGTTGAAGTGCCTGCCAAAGTGTCGATTGAAATGTCATTGAGCAATCTTACATAACTTCCGGCTCTAAATGTGCCGTTGTTGACGCTTGCAGCAAACTCTTCCCATTCTTGTTTTTTACTGATGGTGTAAGGGTTTGTTTCACTGCCGGGAGTCAGTGTTCCTGAATCATACGAACCTGTCTTTTCACTGCTTTCCGCCGTACCTATGTACACCAAATCGCCGTTGTAATCAAAATATACATCAGCAATAATATGCGTGACTTGATATGTTGGAGCAGAAGATGAAGTGTCAAATTCGGCTGTCGTCACATTTACATGATATCTGTCGGAATTTGACGGTTTTCTATATGTTGCGCTGACAATGTTTTTCTTTTGATCTTCGGTTGAAGATGCTTCGCACTTTGGAACGTTTACAAAGCGAATATCCACAATGCACACTTGCATGCTTGTGCCTGTTTCCATATCGAGTTTGATTGTCAAAACGTTGTTAACGTTCTTGAATCCGACAAAACTATCTTTGTTGGTTGTCTCTTTGTCGCTTCCGCTTGCGTCGTAGAATGCGAGTTGTCTTTGCGTGGGAACATTGAGGGCAAATTCGAGTATGCCAACTGCGCCATCCGTCGCAGTGTTTGCAATGCCTGCAAATGCGCAGAGTTTTTCAAACGACGGATAGGACGAGCCGTTTGAAGTTATGGCGGCTTTGTCCACAAGGATATATTTGCCGTATGTATTTTTGCTGACGGTTGAGTAAGTCGCGCCCTCGTTTGCGATGTAGAACGTCCAACTTGCCTCGATTGTCGGGTTTGTACCGCCGCCGAGCACGCCGCCTTTGGTGATTGAGGTGTTTTCAAGTTTAAATCCCGTCGCGATGCTGTTTTTTATGCTTACATTTTCGGTTTTACCCACAAGACCGCCAACGTATTCCGCACCTTTGAAAGTGTCGGTGTCATATGCGATGTCCTCGCCTTCCGCAAGCGGACTCACCACCACGCAACCTTCGATCTTGCCGCTTGTCATTTCGCCCACAAGACCGCCAACTCTCGTGGCGTTTTCATTGGTGAACCTAACTTGGACGACGATGTATTGCAACTCGTGTTCGAGGTTGTCGCAAAAGCCTGCGATGCCGCCTGCATAATTGCCCCCAATCGACTTGTTCACACCGCCGCTGTACACGTTAAGCGCACTGATTGCGTCGTCGTTCATATCGTTCGCTTGAGTTTTGTTGCGAAGCACAAGACGTACGCTTGCGCCGCAGTATCCCAAAATGCCTCCGACATAATCGCCGCCCACGCCGTTCGATTTTGACACATGCACGTTTGCGGTGTTTCTGAGTTTTCCGTCTGCGCCGACAACGTACGCGCTGTCGGTTGTGGGCGCAATGCCGAGCATTGAGCCGGACAAGCCGTCTCTCACGCCGTCAACGAGAATGTTTTGTATGATGCTCGCTCTGTTTGTGCCGCTGTCGCTTGCCACCGAGATTTCGGCATATACGCTGCCGTCCATCTTGTCAAGAGCGATGTTTCCGAGCGCGCCGAAAATGCCGCCCGCAAAGCCTGTGGCATAAATGTTTGCTGCGTTTACAAGTTTAGCCGCATTGCCGAATATGGTTGTACCCTCACTCCAGAACGTGCCTGCTTGCGAGGAAACGTAACCTACGATACCGCCCACAAAACTGCCTGCGTTGTAGGTGCCTTGCTTGCCGAATTCCGTATCACCTGTGATAGTTCCGTCAAACACGGTGAGTTGCGTGCCATCGTCTTTGTTGAGGGTGAGCATTTCGATTGTCGAATTTTTGCCCATAACGCCGACCACGCCGCCGAGGAAAGACGTCGAAGTCTTGTTGAAATCGAAAGTGATATTGCTTGTGTTCCAACTTGTGCCAAAAATGAGTGCCGCGCTCTCGATATAGCCGACAAGGCCGCCCACCACTTTTGGCAAATACGTCGAATTTCCGTCCGAGTACGTCACGGGTTTGAGCGTGACGTTGCCCACCTTGTTTTGCTCGATGGAAATATAAGTCGAGTTTGCGCTCGTTGCGGTTTGATGATATCCGTTGCCAACGAGTGTGCCGAACAGCGTGCCGACATATTCCGTGCCCTTCACTTCGAGCGTTATGCTTGCACCGTTGTTGTATTGCGGCGTAAAGGATACGCTGCCGCTGCAATTTGACAAATCCAGCCAGCCTACGAGACCGCCGACGTACTTCACGCCGCTCACCGTACTGCTGTCGATAGGCGAAAGGCTCTGTTGATTGCCGAGTCCGAGTTGGGATTTGTCGTAAACTTGCCACTCGCCCGCAATGCCGCCGACGTAGAATCTGCCTTGAACGCTTGCGTTGAGAATTTTGCCCGAGTTTGCGACTGTCGTGTTTTGGGCAAAGCCGACGATTCCGCCGACGTAGTCGTTGCCGTACACTTTGCCGCCGTAGTCGAGTTTGATTTTATCGAGGGTGGAATTCACCGCCTTGCCGACTATGCCGCCGACGTAGTCCCTGCCGTGAATGCCGCCGCTATACGTCACGCTATTCGCCGAAACGGAATAACCGCCGTCGCTCTTGACGATGAGGTTTTGGATTGTCGCGCCGTCCGTATAGCCGAAAAGACCGACATAATCGAACCTTTCGTTGCTGCCTTGATTGGATTCATTATTTACAAAATGACCGATATTATATATATATTTAATTTCATAATTCTTGCCGTCGGACGTAGTGCCTTTTCCGTCGAACGTCGCCGAGAACGGATATTCCGTCGAGCCGTATACGCCGCCAACGGGCAGGAAGTTGGTCAATCCGTCCGTACTGACGTAAGCCGACATATCGATGTTTGCGCTCACGAGGAAGTATGTTCCGCTGTACGTCCGATTTTGCGCGGTTGCGTTTGAAAGTTGCGGCGCATAGCAGAATGTGGCGTTGTCAATGGAGTTCCACGCCATTCCGCCGTTTACGATTTGGCTGAGGCGGAGCAGATATTCGGGGCTGTCGATGACGTATGGATTGTCTGCACTGCCCCAGTTTGCCGAGTCGGGATTCTTGTCCGACTTCCAGCCGAAATCGCTGTACAAAACCGTATAGTATTTGCTAATGTTGCCTGCAAAGTTGCCCGTGCCTGTTGCCGTCACGTTCGTGTTTATAGGCGTGGGATTCGTGGTTGTGGGTGCTTCGAGGTCGGACAGCGTGTATTCGGTGGCGGTTGCGTTTGAAAGTTGCGCAATCCTGCCGTCGTTGTACTGAACATAGATGACAAACTTGTCCTTTGCATAGCGTGTTTGACCGTAGACAAGCACTTTTTGTCCGCTCGCCTCACCGTTTTCTCCCTCTTGCAACGGATAGTAATCGACGTTGACCGTCGTATTATTGCGCAATGTTCCCGAAATTACGGAAGTCAACTGATTGCCGACGATAAGCCCGTTGTCGTCTGCGATACCGCCGAACCAAACCTTTCCGTTTGCAAAGTTGTCAGCGATGTTGTACGCATTTATCTTCCAAGTGTACGTAACGCTTGTGTCTGTCGATGACACGCCCTTTGTCGGCCTTGTGTTTGTTCTTACTTCTCTCGAATACAACTGATTTTCGACTACAATGTAGTTGGTTGTATCGGTGAGCGTAAGCGTGCGTGTATATGTGCCGATGTTGATTGTATCCGCATAGGGATTGATTGTGTATGGCAAATTTTGTGCATCAAACAAGTGTGCCGTGCCTGTCGTGTCGACTTCGCTTGCCACCGTAATGCCGTCATTTTTAACTATGCCTTGATGTGCAGCGTTGTATTCAAAAACGTAGGCATTCGTTTCACTGCCGACGTCTATGCTTGTCCACAAGTTGGTGATGTGCAATTTATTCTTGCGGATAGTCCACTTGAAATTTATGGTTGTACCCGACAAATCCGCATTGGTATTCGTCGAATGAATCTTAAAGTTTCTCGTATCGTTCAGTGTGTATGTGCGGGAATATGCGCTGCTGCTTGCGTTTGTTTCCTTCAACTTGCCGTTCTCTGTCGTGAAAGTTCCGTTGCCTGTCAACGTAAACCTCGACTCTGCGGTATCGGTAAATGTGTTTTTTGCGTAAGCGAAAGTCACACGGCTCAAACCTTGTTCCGCTCGGTTGTACACAAACTGATCATTCGTGCCTGTACGGTCAAACAAATTCGATTGTTTACCGTCCGTCCACGCCCACGAAACATTGATTGTTTCTTGCGTGATTTTGTAAGTTTCGCCGCCCTTTTTGCCGACGATAACTTCGCCTATCTTTATGAAAACGGTGGTGTTGTAGTCGCCTGCTTGCGAGGGATTTGTCGAACCTGAGATTTTGTTGCCGTTCGCATCGAAAGTGCAAACAAACGTCTCAATCGGTGTTACATTGGCATTGTAATAGTCAAACACAACGCCGTACACTTTTCCGTTTGCAAGAGGCGGATTGACGTCTGTTCTTGCAAAGCCTTGCTCTTTGCCGTTGTATGTTTCTGTTCCGTTTGCAATTGCAACGCTCTCTGTTGAGCAGTAAATATCGCTTTGGGTGTTTGCTACGTACCACGCCGTAACGGTAAACGTCGCGGTATTGCTTCTGTTTTCGGCGTTCGTGGGATTGCTGTTTTCCACCTTGCTCGGCGTGAGATATTCCGAACTCGACACGCCCTTTCTTGAAAGGAAGTATTGATTCGAACTCGGCGCAACATTGCCCGACACCATAAAGCCGTTGATGTCATTGAACACCCTGACGGCTTCGCCGTTTACGGTTGTGTTGACGTATTCTGCAATCACAGTCCAACTATTATACGACGTATACGTACTACCGCTGATAATTGCGGGTTTGAAAGTAAATGCAGAGTTGTACACCAAGTATTTACCGCCGTTCGTCGTGGACGGTGCGGAAGCGCCGCTTGCAATGACGTAGTTTGTGTTGTCAATAGTTGCGTTTGCCGTGCCCGAAATTGCGTAAGTCGTGTTCATAGTATAGCAGTTATACACGCGCGTGGAAGTCAACGTGCTTGCTCTCGGATTGCCGACGATACCGCCGATATTCTTGTCGGAAGCGGTGTTGTTGGACGAAACCGTGCCCGAACTGAAACAATACGAAATCGTCGCAACGTCCGCTATCGACGTTCCGTTTGCAAAGAAATAACCCGCAATGCCGCCCACCGTGCCGCATGTGGTTGCGGCGATACTGCCGCTGTTGTAGCAGTTTGCAAAAACCAACGAGTCTTTTGTGTTTCTTGTGGTTTCGATACGTCCGCCTATACCGCCGACGTTTCTGTCACCTGTTATGGCTGCAGTGTTTTTACAGCCTTGAACGACCAATCTGTTTGAAGCCGCATCCAAGCGACCGATGATACCCGCAACTCCGTTGGATCCTGGACTGCTCGACACCGTTCCACTGTTTTGGCAACTCGTAATCGTGACGTTAGCATTGTCCGTCATTGCGCCGAGTACGCCCGCAACGCCGTTGAAGCCCATAATGCCGCCCGCGTTCGACGAATCGGTAATTGCAAAAATACCACTCGCTCTACCGACGAGACCGCCCGTATAGCTGCTGCCCGTAATGCTTGCGTTGTTTCTGACGTTTGAAATGATCGCGCCGTTTCCACTCGTACCCGAAGCATAGCCGACCACGCCGCCTGCGTCCTCGCCTGGCGCCAAAAAGTCGAACTCGGAAAACTGAATAATCGCCCCCGCACTTATGATATAAACCCAGTAGTATTGGTAAGTGTATGTCTTGTTGCCTGTAAAGGCAAACTCGTTTCTTTGATAGTTTGTCGTCGGGAAACTGTCCGTTGTGACGGAATACACAAGTGTCCAACCCGATTCGCCGGCGCCCGACGGCGTGTTGCCACCGCTGTCTTTGTCGTTGTAATTACTGCGACTTGTTTTTGTGTTCGAACCCCAAATTTGAATGGTTTTGGGACGTCTGCTTGTATTGCTTGCCGTATCGTTTGCGTTTGTGATTGCAAAACCCGAAACAGCCTTTTTACTGCCCAAATCCGCAACGAAACTCATACCTGTGTTTTTATTTCCACAGAATTTCGTTGATGTATTGTTGTCAAAAACTTTGTCGAATCCTTCGTTAGTATTGTTGCCGCCGTCGTATTGAATGATGCTTCCGCCCACATCGTTGTCTGTGGAATATCTTGCTGTGACGGTTGCATTGTTGGTGACGTTGTCGATTGTGGTGTTGAGCGCATAGCCCACAACGCCGCCGACGTACTTGGAGCCTTTCACACTTCCGTTGACGGTGAGGTTTTGGATTGTCGCGCCGCTTGTATATCCGAACAGCCCGACGTAGTTTCCTGCCACGTTGATGTTGATTCCGCTCAACGTTTTATTGTTTCCCTCAAAGAATCCCGAAAATGCCGACGTATTCGTGCCGATAGGCGTTGTAAAGCCCGACATATCCGTTATGTCAACTTCGAGTTTGAAATAACAATTTGCATATCCGCCGTTTTCACTTGCAAGCGGACTCGTCGCATATGCGTAGGACGAGCCTACGATACTGCCCTTAACGCCGCTTGCCGAAGCCGAGCAGTTTCCGTTTACGATTAACGCAAGGTTTTTGAGTTGTTCGATTTTTCGAATTATATACGGATTGCTTTGCGAACCCCATTGTTCGCCAACATGTTCCGAGTCATTGCCGAATTCAAGATCTTCAACCCATTGCGCGTACATTTCCAACACAACGTTAGATGTCCCGATGTTTGCTTGTTTGCTTGTCAAAACAGCGTTGATTTTTGCGGCAGGAATTTGCGTGTTTGGCTTAAAGTTGTCACCGCTTCCGGTAGTGTTCCATGCCCAGTTTGCCAAGAAGCCGTCTTGCATAGAATATCTGTAAGGAAGGCTGTTTGAATTTGTGCCTCCCTGTCCGCTCAAAGTGATCGTAGGAATGTCCCAACATTTCGCCGTTGAATTTGTATTGTTGATGTTGAACGTTATGGTATATGTAATAGGTTTCCAAATGGCGTAAATATGCCTTTGCGTACCATTGTCGCCTGCCGTTATCGAACTTCCTATCGAAACTTGCGAATCGGCAGTATCAGCCCAACCTGCAAAATAATAACCCGATTTTGTAAAATCGCCTGGCAAATTGCTTGCGGTAAGCAATGTTATGGACGTACCTTGCCTTACGGTAACTGTCGTAATGTTTTCGTTGCCGCCTTTACTGTCACCGTTTTCATGATAAATCAATCCAAAAAGCGGCCCCCACACAGCGTATAATGTCACAATTGCCCCATCGGTCGTGGAAAGATTTATGACAGATTGCTTATCTGAAAATCCACCGCTTGGCAATGCATCCTGTGGCGTTGTATATGGTGTCAGCGTCCAGCCTAAAAACTCATAACCTGCCAAAGCATATCCGTTTGCTGTCAATTGTTTTGCAACACCAGTATCATGAAAAGAATCTGCCGTTGTTCCTGTTGGGTTGGTCGTTGCACCATATGGTTTATTAGCATTGTACGTAATGGTGTAGCGAGGCACGGTAACTGTAATTTTTATATCTTTAACAAATGCCCTATGGGTACTTCCATTTGCGCCAGTCAACAAGTTACCATCTTTATGATAGGTAGCAGAAAGTTTTAAATACAATGTATCTCCTATCCCAGAAGAATACTCTTTTGTACCCGTACTCGACTCTTCCTTGTCATTGTTACCAGTGTTTTCTGCTTTAACATTAGCAACACTCTCATATCCACTGGATTCTGTAAAAGATGATTCAATGTCAACTTCCGTATAGTGACTTGTACCGCCACTATTGCTGGAAAGCGTAGTAAAAGCATATACTGTTGCTGTAATTTTTATACTTATAATGGTGCCTGGATTTATTGCAGAATTAATTGAAGAAAAATTAACCTTTGTTGTTGATGATGACGATTTGTCAATCGATGGGTAACTAGTCCAACCAAACTTATATGGTGTAGAAAAAGAAGGATTCCATCCATAACCATACGAATCATTATAAGTATGAGTGGCATCGCCTGTGCTAGTCCAATAATTTGTCGAGTTGTTTCCGTATAAACCTGTAATAGCAACTTCTTTGTTTACATCAGAAGCTGACATAACAGCACGCTTATTTGCAGTTTCATATGTCACCGCCTCAGCGACATGGTTGTCATTGCCCAATATATCCGATAAGCCATACTCAAAATCAACGGTATCAGATTTACAATTTTCAATGCCGAAAGCACCGGAGAGCGTGCCGGCAAAGACGAGGACAAACATCACCGCAAGCAGCAATCCGCTCGCAGTCAACTTCATACACTTCTTCAGTTTTGTTTGTTGTGTTGTCCTTGTGTTTTTCATTGTGTGTCTCCAGCAGTGATATTGCGGCTCTGCCGCAGTTTAGGTATATTTTAATCTCCCATTCGGGTGTGGGTGTTCCCGCCCTCTCGTCATTCAGAGCGTAGCGTGGGAATCCAGCCGTAGGCGCATTTCCTTTCGGGCGTGGGTGTCCCCACCCTCTCGTCATTCAGAGCGTAGCGTGGGAATCCAGCCGTAGGCGCATTTCGCTCCGCTTGATTCTCACGGTCACTCCGTTCCCTCAGAATGACAAGGAATATTTTATGTTCCATTTTGGCAAGGATGTCGCCTTTGGCGATATCATTGCATAGCCTTTGGCGATATCATTGCATAGCCTTTGGCGATATCATTGCATAGCCTTTGGCGATATCATTGCATAGCCTTTGGCGATATCATTGCATAGCCTTTGGCGATATCATTGCATAGCCTTTGGCGATATCATTGCATAGCCTTTGGC
>CAVFCJ010000011.1:0-27893 GCA_963620965.1 bacterium | reverse complement strand
CCGAAAACACCGTCCTCGAATACGGTTTCGTCGGACAAACCGTCGATTTTCATAAGTGTTTCGAAAACATCGCCCGTGACGACGGAAATCTTGACGGGGCCACCGAGTTTACCACTTTTGATTCCATATGCGATAGAGGGCGCAATCGTAAAAGTCGAGCCACCTGAACCGTGCGAAACCGTGTCAATGAAGTATCCCTCGTCAATGCCTGAGACCAACTCGTCGAAAGTGCTATTGCCGGGTTCGATGTATGTGTTTGTCATTCTCACGATAGGTTCGAACTTGCAGTCGATTGCCCTTGCGTTGCCCGTGAGTTCCTCGTCGAGAGCCGCCGCTGTGGTTGCGCTGTGAAGTCTTCCGCACAAAATACCGTCTTTGATGAGGTAAGTCTTTGTGCATCTCGTGCCTTCGTCGTCAAAGGGAACGTAACCCGAACCGAAGTCAGCGCCTGTATCTACGATAGAAAGGATTTCGCTACCGACTTTTTTGCCGAGTATCCACTCTTTTGCCATTTGTTCGTCGCCGAGCATAAAGTCAGCCTCACTCTTGTGCCCGAAGGACTCATGAGCGAACATGCCTGCCGCCATAGGCGAGAGAATGACTGGGTATTTGCCCTTTTTGCAGGGCTTTGCGTTCTGAACGAAGTTGTCCGCATCCGTCATTTTCTTTTCTATGTCGGATTCGAAGCCTTTAATTTCGTCGAAATAGGGTTTTGCGAGCTGATATACCGCTTGCACGAAATCACCGGGTGCCGCAAGAACGCCTACCGCCAAAATGCCGCACATCTGATAATCGTATTTGATGTCTGCGCCCTTCGAGGAATAGAACTCGTAGCGACTGTTGCGGTCTTGATAGCCGATTTGCGACATTGCGAGGAATTGGCTCTTGACATGAGGCAGTATGCTCTTGCAAAGTTCTTTTTTCTCCTCAACGGAAACGTTTCTTGCGTTGCGTCCCTCAAATTTGTATTCGGTTGCCACATTGACTTGATAGCGTTTTACAATGGGGTGACTTGCAATATCGTCGCAAGGTGTAGCCTGTGCGTACAAAATGTCAAGTTCCGATTGAATCTTGCTCGTGTCAGACGTTGAGGCGTAAAGCCAGATTTGTCCGTCGTATACGCGGATAAAAGCACGTTTTTCGTTGCGTACTCTGCACGAGTCCAACGCGCCGTTTTTGTAAACGATAGCCGTCGTGAATCTGTCCTCGATACGCACGTCCGCATAGAAGTTTGGATTGAATTTATACATAATCGCTCCTTTTTTAATTGATATTCACATTATAAATCCGATAGCCTAAAATGTAAATACATTTTAGTTGTTACTCACAGACATTTCGGTTGTCATTTTTATAGAACGGTAAATTCCCTTGCAAGTAGAGGATATTCCTCATAAATGTGGACAAAACGGATAGGAAGTTGTATTATATTTACGTCGCTTTGCGACGGAGGTATGTTATGGCAAAAGCAACGATAATAGCAGTCGCCGGAAAGGGCGGCGTAGGCAAAACCTCACTTGCGGCAACCATAGTGCGTACGTTGGTTGAAAATTATCCCGACAAGCGTATTTTGGCAATAGACGCAGACCCTGCCGTCGGGCTTTCCACCGCGCTCGGCGTTGAAGTGGAATCCACCATAGACGACATAAGAAAGAGCATAATCGAAAACGTCGAGGACGGCAACGCAAAGGGCGCAATCGAACTTCTCAACGAGGCGCGCTTCCGCATTTTCGACGCAATGGTTGAAAAGGAAGGCTACGTTTTCATCGCGGTAGGACGTCCCGAAAGCGCAGGTTGCTATTGCAAAATCAACGCGTATCTCAAAGACGTAATCGGCATTTTGTCCGAGGAGTTCGACTATGTCGTCATCGACGGCGAAGCGGGCATAGAGCAAATCAACCGCCGCGTTATGGAGAAGGTTACGCACCTAATTCTCGTCACCGACCAGTCGAAAAAGGGTAGAGACGTTTGCAAGACCATAAAGAAAGTTGCCGACGAACTCGTGATGTACGACAAGATAGGAATCGTTGTAAACCGCGTCTCCGACGAGGACGCAGTGCGCTCGCTCGACTACGACGGTGTGCAACTTCTCGCCACGATAGGCGACGACAAAAACCTGGCGACTTTTGACCTCAAAGGCGAAAACGTATTTGAACTTCCCGCCGATTCAAAAGTGGTGCTTGGCGTAAAAGAAGCGCTTAAAGGACTCGAAATAATCAAATAAAGTGCCGTTTTGTGCAAAATAGCGCAAAATCGCAAAAGACAATACAGCAAGAAAATGATAAGTATTTTTGACAACGACATAAACGAATTGAAGGCGTATATCGACGAAAATGCGACCAAAGTTTACGCTTACGACGAGAGCAAGGCTTTGCCTGTCAGCGAGCATAGCGAACTGATTTTGACAAAGGACAGCGCGTACGAACTCGGCGGAAGCGATATGCCTTGCGCCGCCGCAACCGTCATTACGGGCAATCTGCCCGTCGAAAACAAAATCGTTTTGGTCGGCAAAGAACTCAAAGACATCAAGCGCGATTGCAACTATGCAAAGATAGTTTTAATATCCGTTAAGGACGCGACCGAGGACGAACAAGCGATTTTCGACCTCACCAAATCTTTGGAATACGCAAAGTACAAAGAGAACGTTCAAGGCTTTATGATGCGCGCTTCTTCTTTCAGACAGCGCGAGCAAGTGCGGGTTTCCAAAACCGCGCTTAAAAAAGGGTTGTCCTTCGAGGCACTCGGCGCAACCACAATAAAATCGTATTTGAGCCGTGACGTAGTAAACGCCGTCACCGTGATTTTCGTCGCCGACACGACTTGCGATTTTGAACCCGTGCAAAATTTTGCGCTTCACACCTCGCAAATACTTTCCGCATTCAACCACATTCTCGACAACGTGCTCGTTGACTGTGCGCATTGCAATTTGAAAGAGATATGCGATGAGGTGGAGGGGATGAGAGAGTTGCACCTCAACCTTTCAAAACCTCGCTATTGAGCGAATAACTGCGGCAACGCCATTTTGCTATCAATTCACGTACGCCTATGTACGTTGGGATTGATAGCAAAAGGGCGTTTTCTTGTTCTTTATCTCAATAGAGAGGTTTTGTTAATTGGGTTGCCATCCAATGGGTGCTTTTGCATTATCCATCGATTTAGCGCAGTGTTGTTCTTTTTCTATAAAAGTGTAGGAATGTGAAACTCAAATTAAAAATTCTCCCTTTCCTCATGTGTTTGGACTTCGTCGTTTACGAAGCAATCCGCCTCGTTTGCTTTGGCTATGCTCGATTCTTCTTTATAATTTGAAGTGTGAATCACATACTCTTAAACTTGCCGGATGGTTACGATCCGACAACAAAGGTTTAAGAGTTTTGTTGTTTTATATTGCCTTGCGATTATTAAACCAAAATGAAAATTTAGACATAAAAAGATGTTTTTTCGAACAAAAAAGGCGGATAAACCGCCTTTTTGTAGTTTAATTAAAATTTAATTAAAGTTTGATTAAAGGAGAAGCGTTTTGTCTTCGCCCATTCCCATCATTCCGTCAAGCACGTATTTCTTGCCGTCTTCGTCTCTCAAATATCCTTCGAGTTCACCGAAAGCGACGTAGTAGTCAATGTTGACGACGAGTGCGTGCATAATCATCGGGTTCATATTGTAC
Organism: bacterium; assembly: GCA_963620965.1. Lineage (GTDB taxonomy): Bacteria > Bacillota > Clostridia > Christensenellales > CAG-917 > CAG-475. The sequence goes on along the minus strand of CAVFCJ010000011.1, from coordinate 24,235 downwards.
ACCTTAAATTTGAGGTTGACCATATCGTGTTCGTCCTTAATCGTCCACACGGAGTGGTCGCAAAAGTCCTTGCTTTCGGGACTTCTTTCAAACTTGACGGGAGGAAGTATACTCGTTGCGCCTTCAAGCCACAAGATGTTTTCGTTGTACTTTTCTTGGTCGATGGATTGGTTGCGAGTGAGGTTGAAGGCAAGCCATTTTTCTTCGCCGTCGACGTTGCATTTGCCCATAGTGGTAACCCAGTCGTAGTGTGCGCGACGGGGATAATACCCGCGGTGATCGTCGCCCACTGCCGTGCTGTCTTCGTCCGTGAGCATTTCCTCACCGTTGATGACGAGACGACCTTCCGCTTTGAAAAAGTCTTTTTGGCTGTAAAGAGGACGGTTTTTGCCAAACGGAATACTTGCCACGCAAGGCTTGGAAAGGCGAGTGAGGCGGAAGTTGTATTCTATCGTTGCTTCACCGTAGTTTTCCTTGATTGCTTTGACGATGGTCTTGTCCTTTTGCGTGACGGTGATGAGACATTTGCCCTCGTGTTTACCGCTCAAATCGCAATGTCCGTCTTGGAAATTATTGACGTATTTGACGTGTGATACGGGAGTTTGTCCCTCTGCAACCGCGCCGTTGATGAGGTTGGGCGCAATCACGGTGTCTTTGGATTTGAGGTTGGTGTCCCAGCAATAAACTTTCTTGGTGCGTTTATCGTAAAAGATGTTAAGCGTCTTTCCGAAAATGCCCATATCGCATACGACTGCCAACAAAACGCCGTTTTTGAGGTGTACTTCCGTTGCTTCCCAGAGCGTGAGTTTGAGACGGTTCATACATTGAGGTGCGCGAGTCGGTTTTTTGAGTTTGACGAGGTCCATACTTTCAAACTCCTTGTCAAACGTGCCGAAAGCACATATGCCTTTTTCGTCAACCATACTCTTCGGGGTGGGGACTGCTCTTCTTTTGGGGTCAATAAATTTGCTGTATTCGCCCATAATATTCTCCTAATATCGATTTATATCTCCGCAAAAGCGCAAATACCAAAACAAATTTTAATTATTGTATACATATTTTATGATAACTTGTCAATTGTGTGATGTCAATAGCGGATTTTGGATAAATTGTAAAAATTTGCGCTGTTTTGAGTCAACTTTAAAGCGCACGCAGTGCGCAATCACCAAGCAGATAATTTGGCGAAATTGCGGTTTGAATTTTTGTCCTTGCTTGAACTGATAGCGCAAATTCTCTGCGCGGTAGGGAAGGCAATAAACCGAGCAAGGCTCTCGGCAATGCGCATTTTTATGTGCGTTGCCGTTGCCTTGGCGATGGTTTTTGCCTCGATACACCCGAGTGCGTGGCACGCGCAATTATATTTATAATTCACTTCTATTTGAAAACAAATTTTAACCATATATACAAGATTTTGCGGTTGTTTCGGGATTTTGAACACAAGTTTGAAAAATATTCATAAATTCGTAAATTTTTGCTTGACTTTAATTTTCAAAAATTATATATTAAACGAGCGTGTCGAAAGAGGTACGCATTTTCCGTCGCAGTTGCGGCGGGTAAAAAATATAAGACACACACGGACAAGTGTAATATAGGAGGCTAATAATGGCTGGACAAAAGATCAGAATTAAACTTAAGGCTTACGACCACAACCTTATCGATCTTTCCGCAGAAAAGATTGTCGAGACCGTCAAAAAGACGGGAACGAAGGTTTCCGGTCCCATTCCTCTTCCCACGGAAAAGGAAATCATCACGATTTTGCGCGCTACTCACAAATACAAAGACAGCCGCGAACAATTTGAACTCAGAACTCACAAGCGTTTGATCGATATTTACAACCCCACGAGCAAAACGGTCGATTCTTTGATGAAACTCGATTTGCCCGCAGGCGTGGACATCTCGATCAAACTCTAAGCAAATAAAAGGAGGATGAACTTTACATGGATAAAGCAATCATCGGTAAAAAAATCGGTATGAGCCAGATCTTTACTGCGGAAGGCAAGGTTATCCCCGTAACCGTAGTGGAAGCGGGTCCCTGCCCGGTCGTGCAGATAAAGACCAAAGAGAACGACGGATACGAAGCGATTCAAGTCGGCTTCGGCACCGTCAAGGAAACAAGAGTAAACAAGCCGGTTGCCGGACACTTCAAAAAAGCGGGCGTAACCGTCAAGAAGTACCTTCGTGAATTCCGTTTCGCAAACTGCGCGAGCTACACGCTCGGACAAGAACTGACCTGCGACATGTTCACAGAGGGCGACAAAGTTGACGTTACCGGCACTTCCAAAGGTCACGGCTATTCGGGCGTCATCCAAAGATGGAACTCTCACAGAATCGGTCCTATGACTCACGGTACCGGTCCTATTCACAGAAGCGTCGGTTCTATGGGTGCTTGCTCCTCTCCCTCGAGAGTGTTCAAGAACAAACATATGGCAGGACAATGGGGACACGAAAAGGTTACTGTCCAAAACCTTACTGTCGCACGCGTAGATGCAGCAAGAAATCTTCTTCTCATCAAGGGTGCAATCCCCGGACCTAAGGGCGGCGTAGTCGTTGTGAAGGAATCCATCAAGGGTTAAGCGGAGGTAGAATATGAAACTGAACGTTTTGAATATGGCAGGCAAAAAAGCCGGAACGGTAGAAATCAGCGATTCCATCTTTGCACGCGACTATAACGAAGCACTTATTCACCAAGTGGTCGTTGCACAACTCGCAAACAAACGTCAAGGCACAATGAGCGCGCTCACCAGAACGGAAGTTCGCGGCGGCGGCTGCAAGCCTTATCGTCAAAAAGGCACGGGTCGTGCGCGTCAAGGCTCCATCGTCGCACCTCAATACGTCGGCGGCGGCGTGGTGTTCGCAAAGAAACCCAGAGATTTCTCTCAAAAAATCAACAAGAGTATGAAGACAGCCGCGTTCTATTCCGCGCTTTCTGAAAAGATTCGTCAGAACGAAGTGGTCGTTCTTGACAAATTTGCACTCGCAGAAGCAAAAACCAAACTCGTTGCAGGAGCGGTGAAGGCACTCTCTCTCAATGGCAAAGTTATGTTCGTCCTCGACGAGTACGACCAAGTCGCGCTCAAAGCCAGCAAGAACATTCCTTCCGTCGAAGTTTGCGAAGCAAGAACCCTCAGCGTTTACGACGTAGTCGCAACGAAGAACATCGTCATCACGGTTGACGCACTTAAAAAACTCGAGGAGGCAGCACAATGACAGCATACGACATCATTATCGAGCCTATCCTTTCCGAAAAGAGTTATGACGGCATCGCAAACAAGAGATACACGTTCAAGGTTGTCAAATCTGCAACCAAAACGCAAATCAAGGCTGCGGTCGAGCAAATCTTCCAAGTGAAAGTTGACAAAGTCAATACATCCAACTACGACGGCAAAGTGAAGAGAATGGGCAGAAACGAAGGCAGACGCTCTGCTTTCAAGAAAGCTATCGTCACTCTTACCGACGACAGTAAGGCAATCGAATTCTTCGAGAGCTTGGCATAAGGAGAGTAAAGAATATGGCTATTAAGAAATATAAACCAACGTCTCCTGCACGTCGTTTCATGACGGTGTCTGCATACGAGGAGATCACAAGTACAACGCCCGAGCGTTCACTCTTGGTGTCACTCAATAAGAGCGGCGGCAGAAACTCTATGGGCAGAATCACCGTTCGTCACATCGGCGGCGGCAACAGAAACAAATATCGTATCATCGACTACAAGCGCAACAAAGACGGTATCCCCGCAAAAGTCGCTTCCATCGAATACGACCCCAACCGCTCGGCAAACATCGCGCTTTTGCACTATGCTGACGGCGAAAAGAAATATATCCTCGCACCTTTGGGACTCAACGTCGGCGACGTTCTCGAAAGCGGCGAGCATGCAGACATCAAAGTCGGCAACGCACTTCCTCTTTCCGCAATCCCCGTCGGTACTATGATTCACAACATCGAGCTTCAACCGGGCAACGGCGGAATCATCGCAAGAGCGGCAGGCAATGCGGCGCAACTTATGGCAAAAGAAGGTAAATACGCAATCGTGCGTATGCCAAGCGGCGAAATGAGATACGTTCTCATCAACTGCAGAGCGACGGTCGGTCAAGTCGGCAACATCGATCACGAAATCGTGCGCGTCGGCAAAGCCGGTAAGACCCGCCACATGGGCGTGCGTCCGACCGTTCGTGGTGTCGTTATGAACCCGAATGACCACCCGCACGGCGGCGGCGAAGGCAAATCTCCTGTCGGTATGCCTTCACCTGTTACTCCTTGGGGTAAACCTGCTCTCGGTTATAAGACCAGAAAGAAGAAGAACAAATCTAATAAGTTCATTATTAAGCGTGTGAACTAATCGGAGGACAAAATGAGTAGAAGTGTTAAAAAAGGCCCTTATGTAGAAGAACGCCTTATGAACAGAATCAATGCGATGAACGCATCCGGTGAACGTCAATCTGTCAAAACTTGGTCCAGAAGTTCCACGATTTTCCCCGAAATGGTCGGTCACACGATCGCAGTTCACAACGGTAAGCAACACGTCCCCGTATATATCACGGAAGATATGGTCGGTTGCAAACTCGGCGAATTTGCTCCCACGCGTACGTTTAGAGGTCACGCGGGCGCAAAGACCACGAAGTAATAGGAGGAAGATATGGCAACAAGAAGTAAACAAAAAGCCTTGGACCGTCAAGCAAAAGCGGATACAAGACCTTGTGCAACGGCTAAATTCGTCAGAATCTCTCCCTTCAAGGTCCGCATCGTTCTCGACATCATCAGAGGCAAATCGGTAACAGAAGCAATCGCTATTTTGGAAAACACGCCCAAGGCTGCAAGCGAACCCCTTATCAAGTTGGTTAACAGCGCGGCGGCAAACGGCGAAAACAATCAAAATCTCGCAAGAAACGATATGTATATCGCAGAGTGCTACGCAAACGAAGGTCCGACCCTCAAGCGTATCCAAGCGGTGTCCAAGGGCAGAGCGTATCGTATCAACAAGAGAACAAGTCATATCACGGTCATTCTTGACACGGTGAAAGCGTAATAGGAGGTATACACAATGGGACAAAAAGTCGATCCGAACGGTCTTCGTACAGGCGTCATCAAATCGTGGAGTTCTAAATGGTATGCCGACAAGGCGCACTTTGCCGACAATATTGTCGAGGACAATAAAGTTCGCAAATTCATCAAAAAGAAATACTACGATACGGCAATTTCAAAAATCGTACTCGAAAGAGCGGCAGATAAACTCGTAGTCGCAATCTACACCGCACGCCCCGCAGTCCTCATCGGCAAAGCAGGCGCAGGCGTTGAAGAAATCAAGAAGGAAGTCGAAAAACTCGTTTCCGGCGACAAGAAAGTGGGCATCAACATTATGGAAGTCAAACATCCCGATGCAGACGCTCAACTCGTTGCAGAAGGCATTGCAAAACAACTCGAAGGACGCGCTTCCTTCCGTCGCGCAATGAAACAAGCTATGTCCAAGGCTATGAAAGCGGGCGCAAAGGGCGTCAAGACGATGGTCAGCGGCAGACTCGATGGCGCTGAAATCGCAAGAAGCGAACAATACCGTGAAGGCTCTATCCCGCTTCAAACCCTTCGTGCAGACATCGATTACGGCGTAGCAACCGCAAACACCACATTCGGCGCAATCGGCGTCAAATGCTGGATCTACAAGGGCGAAATCCTTGGCAAAAATCCACTTGAAGGAGGAAATCAATAATGTTAATGCCTAAACGCGTCAAAAGACGTCGCCAAATGCGTGGCAGAATGAAAGGCAAAGCAAACAAGGGCAACATCGTCGCATACGGCGAATTCGGTCTTGTTTCGACAGAGCCGGGCTGGATTACCTCCAACCAAATCGAAGCAGCGCGTGTCGCTATGACGAGATATATCCGTCGTGGCGGACAAGTCTGGGTGGATATTTTCCCTCACAAACCCGTAACAAAGAAACCTGCCGAAACTCGTATGGGTTCCGGTAAAGGTTCTCCCGAATACTGGGTAGCAGTCGTCAAGCCGGGCCGTGTGATGTTTGAAATCGCAGGTATCGACGAAGCAGTAGCAAAAGAGGCACTCCGTCTTGCAGCAAACAAACTTCCTGTCAAGTGCAAGTTTGTCAGAGCAGAGGACGTGAACGGTGCCGAAGGCGGTGAACAATGAAATCGAAACAAGTTTTGGAAATGACAGATAAAGAGTTGCAAACCAAACTCAACGAATTGAAGTCGGAATTGTTTTTCCTTCGCTTCAAAAACGCCACGAATCAACTGACCAACCCTATGGTTATCGTTGAAACGCGTCGCGACATTGCCCGTATCAAGACTGTCATCCGTCAAAGAGAAATTGCTCGCGCAAAAGACGAGGCAAAGGGCTAATCGGAGGAACGTATGGAAGAAAGAAATTTGAGAAAAGAAAGAGTGGGTATCGTCGTGAGCGACAAGATGGACAAAACCATCGTCGTCGCAGTTAGCGAACGTGTAAAACATCCTCTCTACAAGAAAATCGTAAACCGCACCAAGAAGTTCAAAGCGCATGACGAAAACAACGCTTGCGGCATTGGCGACAAGGTGCTCATCCAAGAAACTCGTCCTCTTTCCAAGGACAAGTGTTGGAGACTCGTCGAAATAGTCGAGAAAGCCAAATAATAGGAGGAACGCTATGATTCAACCATTGAGTTGGCTCAAAGTCGCTGACAACAGCGGAGCCAAAGAAATTATGTGCATCAGAGTCCTGGGCGGTTCTTTCAGAAGAAGCGGAAACATCGGCGACGTTATCGTCGCATCCGTCAAATCGGCTATCCCGGGCGGCAAGGTTAAGAAGGGCGACGTCGTAAAAGCGGTCATCGTCCGCACGACCTTCGGTCTTCAACGCGAGGACGGCAGCCACATCAAGTTCGACGACAATGCGGCAGTCATCATCGACAACCAAAAACAACCACAAGGCACTCGTATTTTTGGGCCCATCGCAAGAGAACTTCGTGACAAGGATTACACCAAAATCATTTCTCTCGCACCCGAAGTGCTGTAAGGAGGACAACTATTATGGCAAAATTGAGTGTTAAGAAAGGCGACAACGTTATGGTTATCACCGGCAAGGATCAAGGCAAAGTGGGCAAAGTCCTCAAAGTCGTTCCCGAAACCGGAAGAATCTACGTTGAAGGCGTAAACATCATTTCAAAGAGCAAAAAGCCCAGAAACGCACAAGAAAAGGGCGGCATCGTCAAACAGGAAGGCACAATCGACGCATCCAACGTTATGCACGTTTGCGCAGGTTGCGGCGACGTCGTCAGAGTTAAGCACGAAGTGAAAGACGTTGACGGTAAACAAAAATCCGTCCGCGTATGCCCCAAGTGCGGTGCGTCTTTGGACGAGAAGAAACCATCTGCAAAGAAAGTGGCAAAGAAAGCCGCAAAAAAGAAAGCAGAAAAGTCCGCAGATAAAAAGGACTGATAAATCGGAGGTAATATCGTGGCAGAAAAGAAAAATCAGGTTGCTAAGGAACCTGCAACCGATAAGACGAATGCTGGTAATGCTGAAAGATACCGTATGAGAAAACAGTACGCCGAAGAGGTCGTACCGGTTCTCATCAAACGCTTTGGCTACAAGAACATCAACGAGGTCCCTCGTCTTGAAAAAATTGTGCTTAATATGGGCTTGGGCGACTGCAAAGACAACAGCAAATCACTGCAACTCGCAGTTGAGGAACTCAAAATGATTGCAGGTCAAAAACCGGTTATCACAACAGCAAAGAAATCCGTTGCAAACTTCAAGGTGAGAGAAGGTATGAACGTCGGCGCAAAAGTTACGCTTCGCGGCAACAGAATGTACGACTTCCTCGACAAGTTCATTTCCATCGCGCTTCCTCGCGTCCGCGACTTCCGCGGCATTTCCTCTAAGTCGTTTGACGGCAGAGGCAACTACGCAGTCGGCGTGAAAGAACAACTCATCTTCCCCGAAATCGAATTCGACAAAGTTGAAAAGGTTCGCGGTTTCGATATTTGTATCGTTACGACGGCAAAAACCGACGAAGAGGCAAGAGAACTTCTCAAACTGCTCGGAATGCCTTTTGCGAAGTAAGGAGTGAACTATGGCCAAAACATCAATGAAAATTAAGCAACAAAGACCACAAAAGTTCTCGACGCGTGAATATACACGTTGCCGTATTTGCGGACGTCCCCACGCCGTGCTCAAAAAGTACGGTATTTGCAGAGTTTGCTTCAGAAACCTCGCTTACAAGGGCGAGATTCCCGGAGTGAAGAAAGCAAGTTGGTAAGAGGAGGCACTAAAAATGACTGATCCAATTGCAGATATGCTTACAAGAATTAGAAATGCCTTGACCGCAAAGCACGAAACGGTTGAAGTTCCGGCGAGCAAAATCAAGGTCGCAATCGCAGAAATACTCGTAAAAGAAGGTTACGTCAAAGGATTCGAGATCGTTGACGGCGCTGTTCAAAACAACATCGTCATCACTCTCAAATACGCACCCGTCAAAGGTCAAAAGGTCGTCACCGGTCTTAAGAGAGTTTCAACACCCGGTCTTCGCGTCTACGCAGGTGTGGACAATCTCCCCAAGGTTCTTAACGGAATGGGCATTGCAATCCTTTCCACGTCCAAGGGTATCCTCACCGATAAGGAAGCGAAAGCACAGCACGTCGGCGGCGAAGTGCTTGCATACGTTTGGTAAGGAGGCGCACTATGTCAAGAATCGGTAGAGCACCTATTGCCATTCCGCAAGGTGTAACAGTTGAAATCAACAACAACCTCGTTTCCGTGAAAGGCCCGCTCGGCGCACTTTCTCAAACGGTTGACAAATCCATCGACGTCAAAGTCGAGGACGGACACGTCGTCTGCACTCGTCGTTCCGACGACAAAGACCATCGCGCATTGCACGGACTTTACCGCGCGCTCATCCACAATATGGTGGTTGGCGTGACGAAAGGTTTTGAAAAGAGCCTCATCGTCAACGGCGTCGGTTACAAAGTCACCCTTTCGGGCAACAACAAGATGACTCTCAACATCGGATTCTCCCATCCCGTTGAGTTTACCGCACCCGAAGGAATCACTTTTGCGCAACCCCAACCCCTCGAAATCGTCGTGAAGGGTATTGACCGCCAACTCGTCGGTCAAACCGCTGCAACCATCAAGGCTATCAAACCGGTTGAACCGTATCACAACTACGGCATTCACTACAAGGATGAAACCGTCATCCACAAAGTCGGCAAGAGAGCCACGAAGTAATTGAGGTGAAGTATGATAAGCAAAAAAGATAAAAACGCAGATAGAATCATTCGTCACGCAAGAGTCAGAAAGAAAGTCAGCGGCACTGCCGAAAGACCTCGTCTCAGCGTGTACAGAAGCACAAACCATATCTATGCTCAATTGATCGACGACGTGAAGGGCAACACTCTTTGCGCGGCATCCGACCTCGAAAAAGCGATTGCGGCTCAAACCGCAGACCTTTCCAAGAGCGAAGTTGCAAAAGTCGTCGGCAAGGCAATTGCTGAAAAGGCTCAGGCAATCGGCATCAAAGAAGTCGTGTTCGACAGAGGCGGCTATCTTTACACCGGCAGAGTTCAAGCTCTCGCCGACGGCGCAAGAGAAGCCGGTCTTGAGTTTTAATCGGAGGAATTATGGCAGAAAATCGTGATAGAAGAAACGATAGAAACAGAGAAGAAAACGACGGTTTGAACAAGAAACTCATTGCTGTCAACCGCGTCACAAAAACCACCAAGGGCGGCAAGAACATGCGCTTTTCCGCACTCGTGGTAGTAGGCGACGGTAACGGCAGAGTGGGGCTCGGTATGGGCAAAGCGGCGGAAGTTCCCGAAGCAATCGAGAAAGCAACGCAATTTGCAAAACGCAACCTCGTGACTGTTTCTTTGAAAGGCAACACAATTCCTCACGCAACGACGGGTAAATTCGGTCGTGGTCAAGTTCTTCTTCTTCCTGCCGAAGAAGGTACCGGCGTCATCGCGGGCGGCGCAGTCCGTATGGTGCTCGAAACCGCAGGCGTAAAGGACATCAGAACCAAATCACTCGGCTCTAACAACCCCATCAACAGCGCAAAAGCAACGCTCGAAGGTCTTATGAGTCTTCGCAACGCAGAGCAAATCGCGCAACTTCGCGGCGTAGACGTCGTGGCTGACTAATCGGGAGGTGTACTATGGCAAAGAAAGCAGAAGCAAAAGCAGAAGTCAAAACTATAAAAGTCACTCTCGTTAAGAGCGCAAACGGCATCCTCAAAAATCAAAAAGCCAACCTCGAAGCAATGGGCTTGCACAAAATCGGCAACTCCAACACTTTCGCAGACGACGCTTGCGTGAGAGGAAAGATCGCAAAAGTTTCTCACCTTGTCAAGGTTGAGGAAGCGTGAGGAGGAACATATGAATATTCAAGATCTTAAACCCGCAGAGGGCGCAAAAACCGCAACCAAGAGAATCGGTCGCGGCGTAGGCTCCGGTATGGGTAAAACATCTACTCGTGGACATAAAGGTCAATGGGCAAGAAGCGGCGGCGGCGTTCGTCCCAACTTCGAAGGCGGTCAAATGCCGATGACCAGAAGACTTCCGAAGATCGGTTTCAACAACAAGAGATTCGCACACGTCTACAACACAGTCAACATCGACGTTTTCAACAGATTTGAAGACGGAGCAGTTGTCGGTATCGATGAGCTTGTCGCAAGCGGTATCATCAAGAAAGTCGAAGCATACGGACTCAAAGTCCTCGGTAACGGCGAACTTGAAAAGAAACTTACGATCAAAGCCAACAAATTCACCGCGTCTGCAATTCAAAAAATCGAAAAGGCAGGCGGCACAGCAGAGGTGCTATAATGTTTGAGACACTCAAAAACGCATTCAAAACGAAGGAAATAAGAGTGAAGATTTGGATTACTCTTGCTCTCATCCTCGTTTACAGAATCGGATGCTACATCCCCATCCCGACGTTCGATATCGCTGCGATGCAAGAGGCTACGGCATTCACAACCGACTTCCTCAGCATCCTCAACGTCATAACGGGCGGTTCGATGCAGAACGCCACCTTGTTTGCGCTCGGCGTGTTGCCGTTCATCAACTCGTCGATTATCATGCAACTTCTCGCGCTGGTCATTCCCGCGCTCGAGAAGATGTCCAAAGAGGGTGAAGAAGGCAGAAAGAAACTCACGCAAATCACGAGAATCGTTGCCGTCGTGCTTGCCGTCGTGCAAGCAATCGGTATCGTCGTGGCTTTCAAGAGTTACTTCCTCGACGTGTTCTCTTTTGAAGCAAGCGCGGATAATCCAATTCTGACAATGGCTCTGACTATCGTCATTTTGGTGGCGGGCAGCGTTATGGTTATGTGGCTCAGCGAAAGAATCACCGAATACGGCATCGGCAACGGTACGTCAATCATCATCTTCATCGGTATCCTTTCGACCGCAGGCACTACTATGGCGGAATCCTTCAAACTCGTCGGCAACGAATGGACGTATATCTGGAACATTCTCGGCTTTATTGCTTTGGTTGTTGCCATATTTGTGTTCATCGTCTTTATGGACGGCGCAGAGAGAAGAATCACGGTGCAGTACTCCAAACAAATCAAGGGCAACAAGATGTACGGCGGTCAAACGACGTATATCCCCATTCGCGTCAACGGTAGCGGCGTTATGCCTATCATTTTCGCGTCGTCCTTGCTTATGTTCCCGCAAATGATCATCCAACTCTTTTTCAGCGACACATCCGCTGCGACTTGGTATGCGACTTATATGGGAAGCGGCACCGCAGTCTATTACGTCCTTTTGGCATTGTTCATTCTCGGATTTAGTTATTTCTACGCTCAAATCCAGTTCAATCCCGAAGACGTATCCAAAAACATTCAACAATACGGCGGATTTATCCCCGGCATAAGAGCGGGCAAACCGACAAGCGACTTCCTCAAGAAGATCAACAACAGAATCACCTTCTTTGGTGCTGTGTTCCTTATGTGCTTGTCCCTCATCCCGACCTTCTTGTTCAGAGCGCTCGCTATGGGCAACGGCTCTTGGGCGGCACCGGCACTCCCGTTTGCAAACTCGTTCTCGGCAACAGGTTTGCTCATCGTCGTGTCCGTCGCGCTCGAACTCAACAAGCAACTCGAATCTCAAATTATGATGAAGCACTACAAAGGCTTCCTCAAATAAGAGAGAAAACGACAAACAAACCCATATTTTTTGTTCGATGGCGCAAATCGCTTGACGATTTGTTTGCCATCGGGACGAAAAAGTGCTATAATAAGTAATTATGAAAAATATTATATTATTAGGCGCTCCGGGCGCAGGAAAAGGTACGCAAGCGGCAATGATCGCAGAGGAATTCAAAGTTCCTCACATCTCAACGGGTGACATACTACGTCGCAATATGAAGGAAGGCACGCCCCTCGGTTTGAAAGCAAAGGCTTTCGTCGAATCGGGCGGACTCGTTCCCGACGAAGTGGTCATCGGCTTGGTTGAAGACAGACTCTCGCAAGACGATTGCAAAAACGGATATATCCTCGACGGATTCCCCAGAACAATCGCTCAAGCAGAGGCTCTCGACAAGGTTGCAAAAATAGACCTTGCAATCAACATCGATGTTCCGTTTGAAACCATTATCGACAGACTCGGCGGCAGAAGGGTTTGCGTGTGCGGCGAAACTTATCACGTTTCCATGCTCAACGGCGAAACGACTTGCAAGCGTTGCGGAAAGGAACTTTTCATTCGCGACGACGACAAGCCCGAAACCGTGAAGAACAGACTCAAAGTGTACAGCGACCAAACTCAACCGCTCATCGATTACTATCGTTCGCAAAACAAAGTCGTGGACATCAAAGCCAACGGCACGAAAGAAGAGATTTTTGCGGATATAAAGAAGGTGCTTGAATGATCAACATCAAAAGCCCTCACGAAATCGAATGCATGAGGAAATCGGGCGCAATCCTCAGAGATTGCCTGCTCTTCCTCGGCGACAGAGTGAAACCGGGAGTATCGACAAAGCGTCTTGACGAATTTGCCTACGATTACATCAAAAGGCACGATTCGACCCCGTCCTTCCTCGGATACGGCGGATTCCCCGGAACTATATGCGCTTCGATAGACGAAGTCGTGGTTCACGGATTCCCGTCCGACAGACGTCTTAAAGAGGGCGAGATAATCGGTGTGGATTGCGGACTCGTATTCAAGGGTTGGCAAGCGGACGCTGCAAGAACCTTCCTCGTAGGCGAAGTAAGCGAAGAAAAGAAACGACTCGTGGACACCACGAGAGAGAGTTTCTTCGAGGGCGTAAAGCAATTCAAGGCAGGCGGCAGACTCGGCGACATATCGCACGCGGTGCAGGTTTACAACGAATCTCGCGGCTACGGCGTCGTAAGATCGATGGTCGGTCACGGAATCGGCAGAGAAATGCACGAAGATCCCGCAGTGCCGAACTACGGAAAGGCGGGACACGGTCCGAAACTCGAAGTAGGTATGGTGCTTGCAATCGAACCGATGGTCAATATGGGAACGTGGCAAACGCTCGAAGACGGTTGGAAATGCGTCACTCTCGACGGCAAACCTTCCGCTCACTACGAAAATACTGTTGCCCTGACAGAAAACGGGGCTGAAATACTTACGCTTTGATATGGAAATCGGTTCTATCGTTTATTCAAAAGCAGGTCGCGACCAAGGCGCGTATTACGCAGTCGTCGAGATCGTGGACGAAAACACGGTGAGAATCGCGGACGGAAATCTGCGCCATATCAAAAACGCGAAACTCAAAAACGTAAAACATCTGCAACCTACCGGCGACGTGCTCGAAAAGATTGCGGAAAAAATCAAAAACGGCGCGCAAGTGTTCGATCAAGAACTGTTCAGCGCACTCCGTTTTTACAACGACAACAACAATTAAGAGGACTCTATGTCAAAAGAAGACGTTATCGAAACCGAAGGCAAAGTCATCGAAGTTTTGCCCAAAACTCAATTCAGAGTGATGCTCACAAACGGACACGAGATTCTTGCGTATCTCGGCGGAAAGTTGCGTATCAACAACATTAGAATTCTCGAAGGCGACAAAGTCAAAATCGAAATGTCGCCGTACGACCTGACAAAAGGCAGAATAATCTACCGCAACAAATAAGGTCATCGAAACATCGAAAAAAAAGGACTCATTCAGGAGGTTAACTATGAAAGTCAGACCCAGCGTCAAGCCTATGTGCGACAAATGCAAAGTTATCAAAAGAAACGGCAGAGTTATGGTTATCTGCTCAAAGTATCCCAACCACAAACAACGTCAAGGTTGATTGTAGCGTCGGGCTTTTGACGTTTTGAGGCAATGCTCCGCCTCGGCATCAAAAGTAAAATTCGGCAAAAAGCGTAGGGCGGCTGGTTGCTTCATTCCACATATTACGGCAACTACCTATGCGTGGCATATATAAAAAACACTTTTTTCACTATTTCGGAGGTAGAAAATGGCAAGAATCGCCGGCGTGGATCTTCCGCGCGACAAGAGAGTTGAATACGGACTTACCTACATCTATGGTATCGGACTTGCAACTTCTCAAAAGATTTTGAAAGAGACCGGCATCAATCCCGATATTCGCGTCAAGGATTTGAGCGAAGATCAAGTTAGTCTCATTCGTGATTACATCGAACAACATTTGCACGTCGAAGGTGACCTCAAAAGAGAAGTCGGTCTCAACATTAAGAGATTGATGGAAATCGGTTGCTATCGCGGCGTACGTCACAGAAAAGGTCTTCCCGTACGCGGTCAAAACACAAAACAAAACGCTCGTACGAGAAAAGGTCCCAAGCGCGCAGTCAGCCGCAGCAAGAAATAAGGAGGCGCGACTATGGCAGGTATCGCAAGAAAAGCTATTAAGAAAAGAAAAGATATCAAACGCGTTGAAAAAGGTCAAGTGCATATTCACGCTTCTTTCAACAACACAATCGTTACTATCACAGATATGAACGGAAACGCTATCTCTTGGTCTTCCGCAGGCAAACTCAAACTTCGCGGCAGCCGTAAATCCACCCCGTTCGCAGCGCAAATGGTCAGCGAAGACGCAGCCAAAGTTGCTTACGATCAAGGTATGAGAAGCGTTGAAGTCTACGTCAAAGGTCCCGGTCAAGGCAGAGAGAGCGCAATCCGCGCGCTCGCAAACGTCGGTATCGAAGTTACGCTCATCCAAGACGTATCCCCGATTCCTCACAACGGATGCCGTCCGCCCAAGGCGAGAAGACTGTAATTAGGAGGACTTAAACTATGGCTAAATATACAGGAGCAGATTGCCGTCTTTGCAGACGCGAAGGATGCAAACTCTATCTCAAAGGCGAGAAGTGCGGCTCTACAAAATGCCCCCTTCTCACAAAATACGCACCTCCCGGAGATCACGGCAAGGGCAGAAAGAAGGCGAGCGGTTACAGCGTTCAACTTCGTGAGAAACAAAAAACCAAACGCTACTACGGCGTGACCGAAAAACAATTCAAGATGTACTACGACAGAGCGTCCGAAATGCGCGGCGTCACCGGTGACAATATGCTCGTGCTTATCGAAAGACGTCTCGACAACGTCGTGTATCGTCTCGGCCTCGGCACTTCAAGAGCAATGGCTCGCCAAATCGTCAATCACGGTCACATCACCGTCAACGGCAAAACGGTGGACATCCCGTCCTACCTCGTCAAAGCAGGCGACATCGTTGCCGTCAAGGAAAACAAGAAAGATTCCGCTTTGTGGAACGCCGTAAAGGAAACAAAGAATCTCAATCTCGTCAAATGGCTCGAATTTGACAACGCAACGCTCACAGGTAAGGTTGTTGCTCTTCCCGAAAGAAGCGACATCGACCTCGACATCCAAGAACACCTTATCGTCGAGTTGTACTCTAAATAATTTGATCGGAGGATACAGTTATGATGGAAATGAGAAGTCCCAAAATAAAAATGGAGAACGAAAGCAAGAACTATTGCAAGTTCGTCGTCGAGCCGCTTGAAAGAGGCTTCGGCACAACGATAGGCAACTGCTTGCGCCGTATCCTTCTTTCCGCGCTTCCCGGTGCTGCCGCAGTCGGCATCAAGATCGCGGGCGTCGATCACGAATTCTCCACAATCAAGGGCGTAAAAGAGGAAGTTACCGAAATCATCCTCAACCTCAAAACTGTTCGTTTCAAAGCAGTCAACAGCCTTGAAAAAGCCGGTAAGCAAGAATGCAAACTCTTTGCCAACACCGTCGGCACGGTCACCGCAGGCGACATTCAATGCGCCGCAGGCATCGAAGTTGTCAACACCGACCAAGTCATCTGCACTTTGGACGAGGGCGCTTGCATCGATATGACCATTTTTGTCGATTGCGGCAGAGGCTATGTTCCTGCTTCTCGCAACAAGGACAGCCGTCAATCCATCGGTTATATTCCGATCGATTCTATCTATACACCCGTCGTCAAAGTCAATTATGCCGTCGAAAGCACTCGCGTCGAGCAAAGCATCGACTTCGATAAACTTACGCTCGAAGTAACCACCGACGGTACGACTTCTGCAAAAGAAATCACTTCTCTTGCAGCAAAGATTATGAACGACCATCTCAAACTGTTTATCAATCTCGTCGACAATATGGACGAGAACGATATTCTCAAAGAGGACAAGACAGACGACACAAAGAAAGTCCTCGAAATGTCAGTTGAAGATCTCGATCTCTCGGTGCGTTCGTATAATTGCTTGAAACGCGCAAACATTCACACCGTCGAAGACCTCACCAAACGCAGCGAAGACGATATGCTCAAAGTGAGAAACCTCGGCAGAAAATCACTCGAAGAAGTTGTCAAGAAACTCGAAGATCTCGGCCTCGGCTTGAAGGCTCAAGAGGACTAAGAGTACAGGAGGAACACTATGTCTAAATTAGGAAAACGCACAGACCAAAGAATGGCTATGCTTAAAAATCAGGTTTCCGAACTTCTTTGGTATGGTCAAATCGAAACAACCGTTGACCGTGCAAAAGCAGTCAGAAGCCTTGCTGAAAAATACATCACCATCGCAATGAGAGCCTATCAAGACGACGTCAAAGTCACAAAGACCGTTGACGGCGCAAAGGGCGCAAAGCAAGAAGTCGTCTTCACAAACGACGGTCCCAAGAAACTTGCAGCACGCCGCAGACTTATGGCTGAACTCGTTGACCTTCAAGAAATCAAGGGCGAGAAGGAATCCAAATCCGCATTCAAAGCGCGCATTAAGGACACCAAACACCCCCTCATCGAAAAGATGTTCAAAGAGTATGCGCCCAAATACGACGCACGCAAGAACGAACTCGGACAAGGCGGCGGTTACACCCGCATCCTTAAAACCGGCGCTCGTCGCGGCGACGCAGCGGAAACCTGCATCCTCAAACTCATCTAATTGAGTCTTTGAAAAAACGAAAGAATCCACCGAATATATCGGTGGATTCTTTGCGTATATCAGGCAGATGATTAGATATTTATGTGAAATGATTTTGATTAAAATGCGATTGAATATCGGATTCGGTCAATGCAAACTGCGTTTTCTGTTTGCATTTCAATACAAAAATAAAATTGACTTTCGGAATAATTGTGGCATAGAATAAGTTTTCTTACACAATTCTTACAAAATGCGCAAAAGTCGGGCGGATAACGGCGAAAGTGTAAGGTTTTTGTCAAGACTTCGGTTGGGCCTAGGTGCGATAATATATGCGTAAACGAAAGGAAGGTGGCATATATGAAAAAAATCGTTGCAATTACCGGCGCAAGCGGAAATATGGGACTTGAAACTGTCGCTCAACTTATGGAAAGCGACGTTGTGGAAAGAATCAAAGTCTTGCTTTTAAACGAAAGGCGAGAGCGCAAGTGCGCAAAGGAATGGAAGCGCAAATACTCAAACAAAATCGAAGTTATTTTCGGCGATATAGCGGAAATGGAAGATTGCAGAAAACTCGTGGCAAACAGTGATTACGTTCTCAATCTCGCAGCGGTCATTCCGCCGACTGCCGACCATTATCCCGTGCTTACGGACAGATGCAATCGCATAGGCGCAATGAATATCGTGGATTCGGTGTCGGAGATAAAGGAAAATCAGCCGAAACTCGTGCATATTTCCACCGTTGCGATATACGGCAACCGCAACTACAAGCATCCGTGGGGCAGAGTGGGCGACCCGCTCATATCCAGCACCTACGACGAGTATTCCGCAAGCAAAATCAAGGGCGAAAGATACGTTCTCGACAGCGATGTAAAGCAATGGGCGGTGCTTCGTCAGACGGGTATGCTTCACAACAGAATGCTCACCAACAATATGAAAGACGGATTGATGTTCCACACTTGCTTCAATGCGCCGATAGAGTGGGTTACGGCGCGCGATAGCGGACTTTTGATGCGCAGACTCGTGGAAAAGGACGCAAAGGGCGAACTCGAAGAAAAGTTCTGGAAGAAGTGCTACAACATCGGCGGCGGCGCATGCAACAGAGTTACGGGCTACGACACGTTCGACGAGGGATTCAAAATTATAGGCGGTTCGACGAAAAAGTATATGAAACCCGAATGGAATTCAATCCGCAACTTCCATTGTATGTGGTTCGAGGACAGCCATATCCTCAACGATTATTTCGATTTTCAGCACGAGGACGTGAAAACATACTGGCAAGAGATACTCAAAAAGCACGGATATTACAGACTCGGCAAACTCGTGCCTGCAAAACTCGTGTCGAAATTCGCAATCGAAAGACTGCTCAAAGACGACAATGCGCCGAGATATTGGGTTAAAACAAATCAGGCGGGCAAGGTCAAAGCGTTTTTCGGGAGCAAGGAAAACCTTAGGTGCTTGCCGAGCGACTGGGATAAATTCCCCATCCTTGCGCACGGACAACTTGCAGACGGCGACATCGATTACGCCGATATGCGCGACATAACGAAGTTGAAAGAACACGGCTATACTCTCGACCACGGCTATGACGAAAGCAAACCCGACGATGAACTCGACATCGAAGATATGCGTGCGGCGGCGTCTTTCAGAGGCGGCAAGTGCGTTTCGACGAGTATGATGAAGGGCGATTTGTACACGAAACTCGAATGGGAATGTCACGACGGACATCGTTTTTGGGCGTCGCCGTACACAGTTCTCAAAGCGGGGCATTGGTGCCCCGAATGTTGCCAACCGAGTCCGTGGGATTACGACAGGCTGTCCAAATTTATGCCATTTTACGCTCAAATCTGGTACGACACCCACGCAAAAGGCGAGAATACGACCTATTACTACGACCAAAACCACGTTGCGAGATACACGCAATATTGAGCCAAAAGAGGTGCGAATATGAAAAATGCGATAATTTACGTTTTTTCGGGAACAGGAAACACAAAAAAAGCGTGCGATATATATAAGAGCGAGTTTGAAAAATTCGGAATCGAAACCACGCTGTATAACGTGAGAAAAGGCTTTGAAAATTTGCCGGATCCCGACGATTTCGACCTCGTTGGATTTGCATATCCCATACACGGATTCAACGCGCCGTACATTATGCTCGACCTTGCAAAAGCGTTGCCGAAAGCAAACGAAAAGAAGGGATATTTCGTCGTCAAAACGTCGGGCGAACCCCTCAAAATCAACAACGTTTCTTCCATTAAATTCAACGATATAATGAATAAAAAGGGCTACGTTGCGACAAGCGAATATCACTACGTTATGCCGTACAATATGATTTTCCGTCACACAGACGATATGGCGGCAAAGATGAAAGACACGCTCGACAAACTCGCGCCAATAGAGGCGAGGGAAGTGATTTGCGGCGTTGAACACAAACTCGCAAAAGTGCCTTTCGGGCGTTTTTGTGCGTGGGTCGTGCGCATAGAACAGCCCGCAATGAAAGTAAACGGTCGTTTCTTCAAGGTGGATTCAAACAAGTGCATAAACTGCGGTGCGTGCGCGAAAAACTGCCCCGTAGGAAACATAAAAATCGATCAAAACGGAAAATTCACTTTCGGAAACGATTGTGTTATGTGTACGAGATGTTCGTTTAACTGTCCGCGCGACGCTTTCGACATAGGCATACTCAACGGCTGGCGAGTGAACGGAAAGTACTCCTTCAAAGCGCCCGAAACGCCGCAAAAGGACAAACACGCACGGTATTGCAAAAAGGCGTATGCGAGATATTTTGCCGAAGCGGGCAAGAAAATCGTCGCAAACGAATACGGTGTGTAAAAAAGTGTGGAAATAAGCAAAAATATATTGTACAATACGGTTAGATAAATCAAGAGGTGTTTATGAGAAAGATACTTATTGCAGAGGACAATGTCGAAATATCCGATATGATGAAGAGTTATCTCGAAAAAGCGGGACACGAAGTGTATCAGGCGTTCGACGGCGCGCAAGCGCTAAAAATCGCGAACGAGATAAAACCCGACCTTGCACTGCTGGATATAATGATGCCCAAAATCGACGGATTTGCCGTGTGCGAAACGCTGCGCCAAACGATGACGATGCCTATCATCGTCGTGTCGGCAAAGGTTGCCGAAGAAGACAAGGTGCGTATGTTCGACCTCGGCGCGGACGACTACATAACCAAGCCGTTTTCGTTCAAAGAAATGGTTATGAGAGTGGGCGCGCAACTCAGACGTTATTACGAGTTCAACGCCGTGCCGTCTGGCGACAGACACTACGGGAAACTTATGATTTCGTCTGCGAGATTCGAGGCGAAAGCGGACGGCGAACCGCTCAATCTCACTGCAAAAGAGTTCAAAATTCTCGACTATCTCACCATACACGAGAATCAGATTATGCCCAAACAAAAACTTATCGACGACGTATGGGGCGTTGACGAGTACATCGACGAAAACACCGTTGCCGTGACTATCGCGCGTCTTCGAGACAAACTTTCAAAGGCGGGAATAAACAACGTCGTCACCGTTTGGGGACTCGGCTACAAGTGGCAAGATTGACGTGAATTTGCCGTCAATGTGCAAAACAGAGGCTTTATATGCACAAAAAGCAAGGTTAAACGCTCTATGTTGAATAAAAAAGAAATCGTAGAAATAGAAAAAACGCTCGCGCGTTTTCAGGAAGGCGATTTGTATTCGCCCGTCAGGTCATGGGGATTTGGCGAATATCACTCCATTTGCACGAGACTTGAATCGCTCAGACTTTCTATGCTCAAATTGAAGGACGGCATAGCGGAAACGTCCACGAAGACCAACAAGTCAATCGCTTCGGTGGCGCACGATATGAAAACACCGCTCGCCATAATTTCGGGATACGCCGAGTGTATGTCCGACGGTATGGACGACAAGGACTATCTCGCGCTCATCATTCAAAAAGCGCAACAGATGAACGAGATGGTCATCGGTATGGTGGAATCCTCAAATGCCGAAATCAAAAAGCAATCCGAGCATAAAACGTTGCACACAACGAGAAATATGTTCGGCAAAATCATCGAGAAACTTCGTCCGCTCGCAACTGCAAAGAATATCAACCTCAAAGTCGGCAAAATCCCCGACGTCAACGTAAGGGTGGACGAGGGCCAAATGGAAAGAGTTGTGCAAAACCTCGTTTCCAACGCCGTTAAGTATTCGCCCGAACAAAGCATCGTAAAAATCACCGCGCATAAGAGGGGCAGAGAGTTCGTTTTGTCTGTAAAGGACAAGGGCATAGGCATATCCAAAGAGAGTTTGCCTTACGTTTTCGATCAGTTTTACACCGAGGACAAGTCGCGCTCCAACGGGAACAGTCAGGGCGTGGGACTTTACGTCGTGCGCGAAATTGTGAAAGAACACGGCGGCAGAGTGAGCGTAAAGAGCAAAAAAGGCAAGGGAAGCAAATTTGCAATGGCGTTGCCCGTCGAGTACGATGATTCAAACTTGCCGCTTACGGACAAAATAGACCAAATGCCGCTCGTCGTAAAACTCGTCGCGGAAACGCTTTTCGGTTGGGCGATGACGTTTATATACCGCTTTGCAAAATATTCGCATACGAGGCAACTTCACACGCTCGTTACCGGACTTTTGTCCTTTGCGATGTTCGTGTTCGTGTGGCCCATCGACTTTATAAGCATCGCCGTTTACGGTAAGCCGACCTTCCTTGCCGACTAAATTTGCAAACAAGCGTATGGAAAACGCGCGGACGTATGGAAACATATATCGATGTCGATAAAAAAATACGCAAATTATAGTTGCATATTTCTTGCAATAATTGTAAAATGATTGCGGTTGGAAAATCCGACCGATATTCGGAATACACCTTTATGGAGGAATTTATAATGGCAAACGTAAAAGTCGCTATCAACGGTTTTGGTCGTATCGGACGTCTTGCTTTCAGACAAATGTTCGGTGCAGAGGGTTATGAAATTGTCGCTATCAACGACCTCACGAGCCCCAAGATGCTCGCTCACCTTCTCAAATACGACTCGACACAAGGCAACTATGCAAATTCTCACACGGTAGAAAGTTGTGAAGCAGTTCTCAACGAGGACGGCACGATCAAAGAAGACGGCTACATCGTAGTGGACGGCAAGAAGATCACTATCTACGCAAAAGCAAAAGCGGCGGAACTTCCTTGGGGCGAACTCGGCGTTGACGTCGTTTTGGAATGCACCGGTTTCTATACATCCAAAGCAAAAGCACAAGCGCACATCGACGCAGGCGCACGCAAGGTCGTCATCTCCGCTCCCGCAGGCAACGATCTTCCCACAATCGTCTACAACGTCAACCATACCACTTTGAAAGCAACCGACAATATTATTTCCGCTGCAAGTTGCACAACCAACTGCCTCGCACCTATGGCAAAGGCTCTCAACGATTATGCACCCATTATGAGCGGTATTATGACCACGGTTCACGCATACACCGGCGACCAAATGCCTCTTGACGGACCGCAAAGAAAGGGCGATTTGAGAAGAAGCCGCGCTGCTGCAATCAACATCGTTCCCAACAGCACCGGCGCTGCAAAAGCGATCGGTCTCGTTATCCCCGAACTCAACGGCAAACTCATCGGTTCTGCGCAACGCGTTCCCACCCCGACCGGTTCTACGACCATTCTCGTGGCAGTCGTCAAAGGACAAGCAACCGTTGACGGTATCAACGCCGCAATGAAAGCAGCCGCAACCGAATCCTTCGGTTACAACACCGACCAAATCGTGTCTTCCGATATCATCGGCAGCCGCTTCGGTTCAATCTTTGACGCAACTCAAACTATGGTTGCACCTATGGAAGACGGCAACACTCAAGTTCAAGTTGTTTCTTGGTACGACAATGAGAACAGCTACACTTCTCAAATGGTTCGTACTATCAAGTACTTCTCTGAACTTAAATAAAAACTGCGCCAAATAGCGCCTAATTTTGTCAGAGGCATTCGCTCGACAACTCATTTACGACAGTAAATTAGGGTTGCCGTTCGGATGCCTCTTTCGCATTATGCATCTATTTGGCGCAGTTTTTATGAAGTTAGCGAATAACTTTGTCAGGCACGGCTTGTCTCAAAATCGTGTACGTCAGTACACTGGGGTTTGATTCAAGCCGTGCCTTTCGCGTTCTTCATCTAAATATCGCAGTTTTTATGAATGCATACTCTATGAACAATCACCGTCGTGTACTTTAAATATCACGTCACCCCTTCCTCACGTGTTTGGACTTCGGCGTTTGCGAGGCAATCCGCCTCGTTCGCTTTGGCTACAACACATTCACCGGATGTGTTGTTTAACGCGTCGCGCCCATACCGCCGTTCCCCCTCTGCATTCTTTGAGGGAACCCACGGCGTCCGCTCCGCGTGGGGCAACACTGACGCGATTGACTTCGTAGCAATCGCTAGTTCGTTGCACGCAACGAACGGCAGACGGGCTGTTGGCAATACAAATCGGCTGAAAGCCGTGCCACTGCGCTTTGTGCGCCAGCTACGCACCCAAACGGCGCAGTCGCTTGTACTACACGCACAAGGGTTCCCGCACGTCAAAAACAAGCGAACTTGCGTTTGAGTTATATGATGAAAGCGCAGTTTTTGGCGTGTGGGACGAGGAACGCAAAGCACAAAGGCGAACAACTGCAACTTGTTGCGATTGGAGCAAATGGGCTTGTGCGTGACGAAAGTTCGGCGCTCATAGGCTCGCCGCCTTGCGGCTCGTGTTCCGTCTACGAAAGGGCAGAGTAGTGGTATAAGTACGCCTTGAATAAGTAAGCGTTTGTCCGCTTGCATGCATAGCACGCCCTCACCAAGCAAGCACTCGCACGGAATTGCGGTTTGAGTTCTTGTCCGTCTTATTTTGAGAGTAAAGAGGGCTTGCGCGGTTAGTGATTGCGAAAACAAGTGCGGTTTTTGA
>CAVFCJ010000010.1:19872-29787 GCA_963620965.1 bacterium | reverse complement strand
GTATAATTATATCAATCTTATTTATTAAGGACTTTTGTTTATGACAATTCCACTTAGGACTTTTCGTCGCGGCATTCATCCGCCGGCGAACAAGTTTACAAAAGACGTACCCCTCGAACAGTTCCCAACTCCCGAGAGAGTCTTCATCTCTTTGTCGCAGCATATAGGCGCGCCAGCAAAGCCTGTCGTTGCGGTCGGCGATCACGTTGACGAAGGGCAGTTGATAGGTGAGGCGAACGGCTTTGTTTCGGCAAACGTGTTCTCTTCCGTTTCGGGCATTGTAAAGAGCATTTGCACGCTTCCGACGGCAAACGGCGGCGAGGCGCAACACATCGAAATCGAAAACGATTATCTTTACACAAAGTGCACGCTTCCGCCCATCAAGAACCCGACTAAAGACGACATCATCAAGCGCATCAAAGACGCAGGCATTGTCGGTATGGGCGGTGCGACGTTCCCCACGCACGTCAAACTTATGCCTAAGGACAAAGTCGACACGCTCATCATAAATGGCGCGGAATGCGAGCCGTACATTACTTGCGACTACCGTTTGTTTATGGAAGAAGCGGACACGATTTTGAAGGGTGTGGAACTTTTGCTCACCGCGCTGGAAATTGACCGCGCATACATCGGTATCGAAGCAAACAAGCCGCTTGCAATCAAGCACCTTGCCGAAATCGTACCCGAAAACGTGACGATTATGAGGCTCAAAGCAAAATATCCGCAAGGCGCGGAAAAGCAACTCATTTATGCCACTACGCATAGAATCGTGCCGACGGGCGAGTTGCCGGCAAAGGTGGGTTGCGTGGTTTGCAACGCGCACACGGCGTACTCGATCGCAAAAGCGGTCTACGAGGGCGAGCCTTGCTACAAGCGCGCTATGACCGTTTCGGGCGGCGGCGTGAAAAAGAAAGGCAACTTCTGGGTTCGCAACGGCGTGCAATATCAATACATCTACGACGTGTGCAGAGGCAACAAGAGCGAGGAAGCGACGAGAAAAGTCGTAAGCGGCGGTCCTATGATGGGATTTGCGCAATCTTCATTGGCTCCCGCTTGCACAAAGGGTTCGTCCTGTCTGTTGTTTATGACGGACAAGGAATTCAATATGAATCCGACCACGCCTTGCATAAGTTGCGGCAAGTGCATAATCAACTGCCCGATGTCGCTCGTGCCCAGAGAAATCGAAAAAGCGGTCGAAAAGGACGATTTTGAAACCACTTTCAAAATGGGTGTGCTCAACTGCATAGAGTGCGGCGCATGTTCGTACTCGTGCCCTGCAAAGAGGCCGCTCGTTCAGGCGATGCGTCTTGCAAAAAAAGAAATCAAAACAAGGGGGATAAAGTGATATGCCAAAGTATATAGTTTCTTCATCCCCGCATATATCCACCACTTTCACGACGAGAAAGATGATGCTCGACGTCATCATCGCGCTCATCCCGGCGACGATTGCAAGTGTGTTGCTCTACGGATTCTATCCGCTTTGCATGATGGTGCTTTGCGTCGGCACTTGCGTGTTTGCCGAGTGGCTTTTCAACGTGATAGGCAAACGCTTCCAAAGCGTTGGCGACTTGTCGGCGGTCGTTACGGGTATGATACTCTCGCTCAACTTGCCGCCCGTTGTGCCGTTTTACGTTCCCATCGTCGGCGGATTCTTTGCGATTGTCATCGTCAAAATGCTTTTTGGCGGCATCGGCAAAAACTTTGCAAACCCCGCAATCACGGCGCGTATATTCTTGCTTCTCTGCTGGACTGGAGTTATGACAAGTTTCGTGTCGCCAATCACGCTGGATAACGGCGCAAATCTGTTCTCGTTCTTCGGACATGCGGTCGACATCGACATAAGCGCGATAACGAGCGCAACCCCGATGGCAGGCGTAAAGAATTCTATCTCGGCAGGCACGAATCCCGCGCAAGGGCTCAACGCACTCGATATGTTCTTGGGAAGAATAGGCGGAAGCGCGGGCGAGGTCAGCACTCTTGCAATCCTCATCGGCGGCGTTTATCTGCTTATCCGCAGAGTTATCGATTGGCGTATTCCTGCGCTCTATATCGGCTCGGTGGTTGTGTTTACGGCAATTTTCTTCGCAAACACGGGCTATGTCGGCGAATACATTTGGACGTACCTTCTTGGCGGCGGTCTTATGTTTGGCGCATTCTTTATGGCAACCGACTACGCAACGTCCCCCAAATCTTGCCTCGCAGTCGTTATTTACGGCGTGGGACTGGGATTCTTGACGGTTATATTCAGAAAATACAGCACGATGAATGAGGGGGTGTCCTTTGCAATACTGCTTATGAACATTCTCACGCCGCTTCTTGACAAGATTATGCCGAGAGTTTTCGGCGCACCGAAGAAACTCAATGTCGCAACCCGCGTCAAGAGCAAAAACAAAGAAGCATCGGAAGGAGGCAAAAATGACTGACGAATTGTTGAAAAATGCCTCAATTTCAGACGAGGAAACAAATAAAAACGTAAACGAAGACGCTACAGAAAACGCAGCAACCGAAAATACGGCGAACGATAATATTGCGACAGAAAGCGTTGCAACCGAACAAGCGGAAACAACGGAAAACGTTGCAACCGAAAAGAAAGCGGAAAGCACTCAATCGGTCGAGAAAGACAGCCCGAAAGGCAAAAAGAAGTTCAAACTCGGCGACGTTGCAAAATGCACGATAGTGCTTACCGTCATCGCGCTTGTGGCAGGACTTTTGCTCGGCATAGTCAACTGGGTGACGTACGTCGATCCCGACGGCGTTATTGCGGAAAAATGCACGGCGCAATTTGGCTCGGAAACGTCGGTAAAGGATGAGAAACTCGCCTCTTATGACTACGACAAAAACAACTATGTCGAATCTTGCTTCGTCGCCAAAAACGGCGAGGAAATCGTCGGCTACTGCTACTATGCGGTAGGCGGCGGCGCAAAAGACGGCTCAATCGAGTTGCTCGTGTTTATTGACAAAGACGGTATAATAAAAGAAATCACCGTCTACGAGCAAGGCGAAACCGCAGGCTACTTCGATAAGGTCGAAAAAACGAACAAGCCCAAATACATCGGCTTGAACGCAAAAACCATAAAGAAACTCGAACTTGTCAAAAACAAATCCGAACTCGAAGAGGGCGAGGTCAGCGCGGTGAGCTCGGCAACTTATACTTCGACGGGCTACCACAACGCAGTGGCGGCGGCGGTGTATGCGTTCAGAACGTATATCGAGGAGGCGTGATATGAAAGGAAATTCCAAACTTAAAATCGTATCAAACGGCATATTTGCGCAAAACCCGACGTTCAGACTTGTTTTGGGCATGTGCCCGACGCTGGCAATCACCACAAGCGCGTTCAACGGCTTGGGTATGGGACTTGCGGCGACGCTCATTCTCATTTGCTCCAACGCTCTCGTATCCCTTTTGAGAAAGGCCATTCCCGACAAGGTGCGTATCCCTGCGTACGTTTTGATTATCGCAACGTTTGTCACCTTGCTTGAAATGATACTCAAAAAGTTCATTCCCACGCTATATAGCGCGCTCGGCATTTACTTGCCGCTTATTGTCGTCAACTGCATCATTTTGGCAAGAGCGGAAGCATTTGCAAGTTCCAACAAAGTGGGCGACAGCATTCTCGACGGTTTGGGAATGGGACTCGGCTTCACGCTTGCGTTGACTTGCTTGGGATTCGTGAGAGAATTCATTGGTAGCGGAACGATATTCGCAGGCTCGCTCGGCTCGCTCACGTTCGGCATTTCGCTCGGTGCGGCGAGAGATTATTCGCTTGCGTTCTTCGTGCTTCCCGCCGGCGGATTCTTGACGCTCGGTCTTGCTATGGCGCTTGTCAATTGGGTGAGCGATAAAAAACAACAAAAGAAACAACTCGAAGCGGAAAGAGCCGCACAGAATATCGAAAACGCGAAATCCGCACTTGAACAAAAAGAAGGGGAGGCTGAATGATGGAATACTTTTTGCTTATAATTGGAGCGATGTTTGTCAACAACTTCGTGCTTAGTCAGTTTCTCGGCATATGCCCCTTCCTCGGCGTTTCCAAAAAGACGGACACAGCACTCGGAATGGGACTTGCCGTCACATTCGTTATGGGCGTTGCAAGCGTCATAACGTGGTGCGTGCAAAAAGCGCTCGTCGCACTCGGCGTAGAATATCTGCAAACGATTGCGTTCATTCTCGTCATCGCCGCGCTCGTGCAACTCATCGAGATGGTGCTCAAAAAGTATATGCCTGCGCTTTATAGCGCACTGGGTGTGTACTTGCCGCTCATAACAACCAACTGCGCGGTTTTGGGCGTTGCCATTCTCAACATAGACACATATGGCGTTGCAAGCGGAGCAAGCCTGCTTCAATCCTTCCTCAACGGCACGTTCAGCGGCATGGGATTTCTCATTGCGATTATGCTTCTTGCGGGCGTGCGTGAAAAGATGGATTTGGACGCCGTTCCGAAGCCGTTCAGAGGCTTCCCGATTACGCTTATATCGGCAAGCATACTCAGCATGGCGTTCGTCGCATTCAACGGACTTATATCAACGTCCGGCGCGGTCAGCCTTATGTTCCCTTGAGAGGTGATGTGATATGGTAAATTTGATTTCGGCTGTAGATCCGATGACAATATTATTCTCTACGCTCGTACTGCTTGTGCTTGCGCTCGTATTCGGCGTGATGCTTGCGGTGCTTGGCAAAAAACTCGCCGTCCACGAGGACGAGCGCATAAATCAGGTTCGTGAAAAACTTTCGGGTGCAAACTGCGGCGGCTGCGGTTATGCCGGCTGCGACGCTTTTGCAAAAGCGGTCGTCGAGGGCAAAGCGGACATCAACTCCTGTGCTGCTACGTCTGCGGAAAACAAGAAAGCCATTGCGGACATCATGGGACAAAGCATAGACGCCGAAGAAACTATGATCGTCGTTGCTTGCAGAGGCGGAAAAAACGCCGCCGACAAATACGAATATATGGGATACGGAAACTGCAGAAGTATGGAACTGCTCGGCGGCGGCAGAAAGCAATGCAAGTGGGGTTGCCTCGGTATGGGATCGTGCGTGGACGCATGCCCGTTCAGCGCGATGAAAGTGGGCGACGACGGCTATGCCGAAGTGGATAGAGAAAAGTGCGTAGCGTGCGGAAGATGCATCACCGCTTGCCCCAAAAACATCGTCAAGAGAGTGCCTGCAACCGCAAAATACTACATCGCATGCTCCAACTGCCTGCGCGGCGCAAAGGATGTGCGCGCGGTGTGTACGGTTGGCTGTCTCGGTTGCGGACTTTGCGCAAAGGTTTGCCCAAACGGCGCGATAACAATCCAAAACAACCTTGCGGTTATCGACTACACAAAGTGTACGGGCTGCGGAATCTGCGCCTCGAAATGCCCCTCAAAGTGCATTTTGGAAACGCACAAAGAATAATAATCGATTTGCAAAGTGCAAATCTCGGCAAATAAAGAGTACTTAATTCGATTGGAAATCGAAAAACGAAAAGAAGCGGGAAAATAAGAAAAAAGAAAGAATTGAACAATCGTCCTCAAAAGGACACGGCGAAAGCCGTTAGGAGAATTATATGGAAAAAATAGCGATTATCGACATTGGCTCAAACTCTGCAAGACTCGTGCTGGTCAACGTTCTGGACGGAGGCTACTTCGTGGTTTTCGACGAACTCAAAGAAACCGTGCGACTCGGACAAGATATGGACTGGGACGGCTTCATCAAGCCGCAGCGCATTGCGCAGACGATAAAAACGCTAACTATGTTCCGTCGTCTTTGCGACGCAAACAAGGTTGACAAAATCTTTGCGTACGCTACGGCGGCGGTCAGACGCGCCAAAAACCAAAAGAGTTTCCTTGACGAAGTCGCAATGACTTGCGGCATCAAAATCAAGGTACTTTCCCCCGAAGAGCAATCGATGCTCGTCTATCAGGGCGTAATCAACTCTATGGACATTCCCAAAGGATTGATTATGGAAATGGGCGGCGGCTCGACCAACCTCATCTATTACAACAGAAGGAATCTCGTTCACTTCGAAACGTTGCCTTTCGGCGCGGTTACGCTCACGGATCTGTTCAAAAACGACAGTTCCACACCGCAGGAAAGAGCGAAGAAAATCGAGGACTTCATCGGCGAACAACTCGAAAAAATCACTTGGCTCGACAGTGTAGAACCGGATACGGCGTTCGTCGGCGTGGGCGGAAGTTTCAGAAATCTCGGCAGAATCAGCAGACTCATCAAGAAATATCCGTTCAATATGACGCACAACTATGAGTTGCCCGTCACCGAGTTCGAGGGTATCTACAACACAATAAAGAAACTCGACCTCAACAGCACCATGAAGATAAAAGGACTTTCGAGCGGCCGCGCGGATATATTCCCGAGCGCGCTTGCCGTTATGAAAGCGGTGCTTTCTCGCTTCGAGTTTTCAAAAATCACAATCAGCGGTTGCGGTTTGAGAGAGGGCGCGATGTTCCGTTATGCCGTCCCGGGCGTCAACGAAAGACCGCTTTCGGACGTTTTGGGCCATTCCATTTACACGCAAATGAAGTATCACGACCTCAATATTGCGCACGCAGAACACGTCTACAACCTTTCCATTCAACTTTTCAAGCAACTCAAAGTGCTTCACAAAATGCCCAGAGTTTACGTCAGAGTGCTTAAAATCGCCGCGCTTTTGCACGACAGCGGTATGAGAATCAAGTTCTACAACCATCAACTGCACTCGGCGTACATAATCCTCAACAGCAACCTCTACGGCGTGCCGCACAAAGACATCGTCGTTGCGGCGTTCGTTGCGGCAGGACATAGAAAAGCCGAAAACGCACGCGACGAAATCATCAAGTACAAGGATATGCTCACACAAGAGGACGTTGACGCAATCAAAAAACTCAGTGTGATATTGCGTATCGCAGAGAGTTTCGACAGAAGCCAAAGCGGCGTCGTCACGGGTATCAACTGCGACGTTCTCGGCGACAGCGTAATCGTCAAAACCGAGTGCGAAAACGGCGGCGACTGCACGCTCGAAGTCAAGGACGCTATGGGCGCGGCGGCAGAGTTCAAGGCGGCGTACGGCAAGAACCTTGAAATTCTGTAATCGAAATAACGATTGAAAATACCAAAGCGAACGATTAGAAAATCTAATCAAAATCGGCAGGAAATGATCAAGTTTTCAAATAACGTGATTCTCGCCTCGTCCTCGCCTCGCCGCAAGGAGATTCTTGCGGATATGGGCGTAAAATACAAGGTTATCCCCGCAGATATAGACGAGAGCGAGATAAAATCCCGTTTTCCGTTTTTGCTTGTCAAAAAACTTGCGAAAGCAAAGGCGGAACATATCGCAAAAGAGCATAGAATCGACACGGTCATCGCGGCGGACACAATCGTCGTGCTTGACGGCAAAGTGTACGGCAAACCGCACGACAGAGCGCGCGCTTTCGATATGATAAAGCAACTCAACGGGCACACGCACACAGTGTATACGGGCTTTTGCGTGACTTGCGAGGGTAAAAAGGTCGTGGCTTGTGTCAAATCGCTCGTCACTTTCAAAACCCTCACCGACGAGCAGATTTACGCGTATATCGACGATTGCAAGCCTTTCGACAAAGCGGGCGCATACGGGATTCAAGACAAAAGAATCGTGGAAAAATACAGCGGCAGTTACTCGAACATAATGGGGCTGCCCAAAGAAAAACTCGGCGACATTCTCGTTCG
The DNA here is from genome assembly GCA_963620965.1 of bacterium. Classification (GTDB taxonomy): domain Bacteria; phylum Bacillota; class Clostridia; order Christensenellales; family CAG-917; genus CAG-475. The sequence goes on along the minus strand of CAVFCJ010000010.1, from coordinate 22,103 downwards.
AGTCGGAGTTATCAATGGCAACAATAGAACTATCGATTGACCTCGGAAGCAAGTTTATCACCATCTATCAAAAGGGCATAGGTCTCGTTTTGCGCGAGCCTGCAATCGCCATTGCGACCAAATCGCGCAATCGTCTCGAAATCCGCGACGCAGGATATAGAGCGGAAAGCATTATGACGGGTTCGCTCGGCGGCGCAAGAGTCATCGCGCCCATCAAGGAAGGCATAATCGTCGACGAAGAAATGGCGACTATGCTTCTTCATTACTTCCTCAAAAAGATTATCCCCGAAGGCATTTTTATGCCCAGAATCAAAGCCATCGTGTCCATTTGCGAATCCTCGTCGGGTTCGGACAGACGCGCCGTGGAAAAGTGCTGCATAAAGGCAGGCATAAAGGAAGTCACGCTCGTGGAATCGGGATTGAGCCTCCTTGCATACACCAACAGCATAGGCGGTCTTTTCGTTGACATCGGCGGCGGCAAAACCGAAATATCCGCAGTCACAAATCACGGCATTGCGACGGGTTGCTCGGTCAATATCGCAGGCGACGCGTTCAACAACGCAATCATCGACAGCCTTTATATGAATTACGGCGTAAAGGTGGGCGAATTTACAATCGAGAATCTCAAAAAATCCGCGCTTTCCTTCTACGTCAACGACGAGGGCAGTTACGCCGTCAGCGGCGGCAGTGCGGACGGTTCGCCTCGCTCACTCTACGTCACCGCAGAGCAAATGCGCGACGCCGTGATTCCGCTTGTGGACGACATCATCGAAGTCATAATGTCCGTCCTCAACCAAACGCCGCCCGAACTTTCCGCAGAGATACTTCGCAAAGGCATTTTCGTATCCGGCGGCTCGCTTCACATTCCGGGACTTATCGATTATCTCGAACAAGCGCTCGAACTTCCCGTCACGCCGCTCAAAGACATCGAGAACGCAATTGCCATAGGCGGCGCGAGATTCTTCGATGAAAAGAATCTATTAAGCGATATGCTTGGTGTCAAATTGTATTAAAGCGAACTATTGAGCGAATAACGTCGGACGCGATTGACGCAAGCGTAGCAATCGCTATTCCGTCACTTCGTTCCTTACAACACCCTTTTGTTCACCTGTCACGTATGATTTAGTACGTTGGGCGGGGTCGTAAAAGGTCGTTTCCTTTCAAAATCTTTTGACAAAGAAAATCCAAAATCGGCAGAAACAGACATCTACATACGGCGTCTGTTTTTTATTATGGGAATATGAGAAAAATCGTTGTTACTTCGGGTAAGGGCGGCGTCGGAAAAACCACCGTAACCGCAACTCTCGGCAGAAAACTGGCTTTGTCGGGATTCAACGTCGTGCTTGTTGACGGCGACGTCGGGCTCAACAATCTCGACGTCGTGACGGGTATCGAAAGGCGAGTCGTGTACGACATAAGCGACGTGTTGCAAGGGCGGTGCAGGACGTTTCAGGCTCTTGTAAGCGACGCCGAAAGTCCGATGAAAATTCTTCCGTCGTCAAGAGATTGCAACGCAATCACGGCGCAAGCGTTTCGAGGGGTTGTGGACAGTTTGAGCGAGTTCGATTTCGTGTTCGTCGATTGTCCCGCTGGCATAGAACACGGCTTTCATAGGGCGGTTTCGGCGTGCGAGGAAGCACTCGTGGTTACAACGCCGTCCGCTTCGGCAATCAGAGACGCGGACAAAGTGATAAGTCTGCTTGCGAGTTATCGATTGAAAGATATTTCGCTCGTGGTAAACAGAGTGCGCGCGGATATGATTGCAAGGGGCGAAATGCTCGGCGCAAGCGAGATAAGTTCACTTCTTCACGTTGCGGCGATAGGCGTGATTCCCGACGACGATATGATAACCTTGTATCAGCAACTCGGCACGATTCCGCAACACGCAATATCCAACCGCGCATACGACGTGCTTGCCAAAAACGTGGCGCAAAACAGCAAAGTTTTCGTGGATATTGCGCCCAAAAGGCGATTGAGGTGGTTCAGATGAAAGCGTCCAAACAGATTGCAAGCAGAATGAGGGATATGCTCACGCGCGACAAAGTGGGCATAAAAGAAGGCTTTTCAACCGCGCTCGAAAACGACTTAAACAACGTGCTCGGCGATTATTTTTCGCTTGACGGTCGCGCCAAAATCGACGTTGCGCAAAACGAAAGAGGGGTGTACAAAATCACGATAGAGGCAAACGCAACGAGGGTGAAGCAATTTCAAACCACGCTCGATATGCCGAG
>CAVFCJ010000010.1:19396-19862 GCA_963620965.1 bacterium | reverse complement strand
TGAAAAATGCGGCTAAAGTTTTTTAAAAAATGTTATATTTTGTATCTTGTAAGAATAAGGTAAATGCGAGGTGGCAAATATGGAATTTGATGAAAGCAAAAAACTCGACGTAGAAATCTCTCAAAACACTTTCGTTGAAAATCGCGTCAACAAAAAGCGCAAAAAGAAAGGCGTTCTGGACGCTCTCGACGTTGCAATCATACCTGTGGCAATCGGCGTTTTCGTGTCGCTCGGCTTCTTGTTTGCAAACATTTTCAAAGCAACTTCCATCGTGGAAACGTTGTCGAATATTTCAAGCATAATTTCTTTAATTTGACAAAATAAGAGGTTTATCCTTATGAAATTCAAGGTTAATCCTCTTTTTTTTGCGCTTATCCTTGTGCTTATCGCCCTCGGACACGCGCTTGATTTCGTATGAACTATGCTTGCTTTGCTCTTTCACGAAAGCGCTCACGCGCTTATGGCG
>CAVFCJ010000010.1:0-19386 GCA_963620965.1 bacterium | reverse complement strand
CTTATGGCGAGGGCAAGGGGATATGTCGTAAAACAAATGACGCTTTTGCCGTACGGGGCAATGATGAGCGCGGGTGAAAATTTCGACAAAACGTCGAGCGTGTTCATAGGTCTTGCAGGACCTTTGTGCAATCTTTTGCTTGCGCTCGTCACGCTCGGTCTTTGGTGGTTGTTTCCGCCAATGTATCCTTATACGATTTCATTTCTTTACGCAAATCTGTCGCTCGGCTTGTTCAATCTCTTGCCCGTGTATCCTCTCGATGGTTCGAGGGTGGTTCTCGGTTTCTGCAAAAACAAGATTAAGACGGTCAAGGGTTTGCAGATTGCGGGCATAGTTTGCTCTTTTTTGTTATTGGGACTTTTTGTCGGCTCTTTCTTTTTCGGACTCAATTTCACGTTCGGCATAATGTCGGTGTTCCTCTTTTACGGCGCGACGTTCGCAAGCAAGGACGAAACCTATTCGAGCGTGCTTGACGTGGCATGCAAAAACTATCCTTTGGGCATTGAACTAAAACGTGTGGAAATATCTTGCGATACGCCCATACTCAGATTGTTCCATTACGTCGGCAGGCAAAGCAAAACCACGTTCGACGTCGTCGGCGAGGACGGAAAGGTAATCTGCACCTTATCCGAGCAGGATTTGAAAGCGATTGCTGTGAAAAATAAACTTACTGTTGCGGTGGGTCAAGCACTAAAAAATTTTTAATAAAGTGCGCGACAACCTACTTTTTCTTGATTCTTGACTTTTGACTTGCTATATAATAAAATACTTATAATAAACTTTTAGAGGCTTTTTTTTATGAAATACGTTGGCATTGACATCGGCGGTATGACCATAAAGGGCGGTATTGTTGACGAAAAGGGCAATATCCTTGCAAGAAAAGTCGTCGTTACGTCCCCCGGTAAAGAGGATTATCTCATCGTGCAAGACATTGCAAACCTCATCGATGATTTGACAAAAGACTGCAAAAACGAAATCGAGGGCATCGGCATAGGTTGCCCCGGCTCTATTTACGACGAAAAGGGCATCGTACGCTATTCGTGCAATATCAATTTCCGCAACACCCCGATGGCAAAAATGATTGCCGAAAAAACACAGATTAAAAATGTAAAACTTTCAAACGACGCAAACTGCGCTGCACTCGGCGAAACGCTTTTCGGCGCAGGCGAGGGTGCGAAAAATTCCGTTATGGTTACGCTCGGCACCGGCGTAGGCACTGGTATAGTTGCCGATGGCAGACTTCTTACAGGCAATCGCTCGGCAGGTGCGGAAGGCGGACATATAACAATCAATCTCGGCGGCGCGACTTGCGGCTGCGGAAAGAAGGGCTGTTTCGAGGCGTACGCTTCGGCGACCGCGCTTATGAATCAGATTCAATCCGCTTGCGAAAAGCACCCCGACAGTTTGCTCGCAAAAAAGGTCGAGGAAAACGGCAATAGCGGCAAAATCGTGTTTGATTGCGCAAAAGATGGAGATAAAGTGGCGATTGCGGTTGTCAAACGCTACATCAAGTACGTCGGCATAGGTCTTGTCAACTACGCCAACATCTTTGCGCCCGAAGTCATCATAGTAGGCGGCGGAATCTCCAATCAAGGCGACAACATCATCAAGCCTTTGCAAAGATACGTTTCGAGAAACAAGTACGGCGCGGAATATACGCCGAAAGTAAAAGTGGTCGCCGCAACTCTCAAAAACGACGCAGGGATAATCGGGGCGGCCGCTTTGTGCATAAACCGTTGCTAAGGCAACGGCAGCACGCAAGCGGCTAAACGAACACTTATTCGAAGTCTACTCGTACACGGGATGTGCAACTTCGCAGACGGAACACGAGCCGCAGGGCGGCGAGAAATTGGAGCGCCGAGCTTGACGGATAGTACAAGCGACTGCGCCGTTTGGGTGCGAAGCTGGCGCACAAAGCGCAGTGGCATAATGAGAGAAATGTCCCTATCTATGCGAGAGCCGAGTGTTGCCCCACGCGGAGCGGACGTCGTGGTTTCCCTCAAAGAATGCAGAGGGGGAACGACGGGCGGGGAAACACGTGAGGAAGGGGGAAGCTCTTCTTAAAAAATATACAAACTACAACGGTACGGAAATGCAAGATTACAAACAAAAATATTTCGCTTTGCTCGGCGAAGTGGAAAAGCCCGCAAGATATGCGGGCGGCGAGTGGAATATCCCCGATATGAACAAAAAGCGCAAGGGGGATATGGTCTTTTGTTTTCCCGAACTTTACGAAATCGGTATGAGCAATCTCGGCGTGGCGATTTTGTACGACATCGTCAACAAAACCGACGGTTACGTTGCAGAGCGTTGCTATGCGCCTGCGCCCGATTTTGCGCAAAAACTCAAAGAAAACAACATTCCTCTTTTATCGCTTGAAACCAAAAAGCCGCTCAAAGATTTTACCGTCGTAGGCTTTTCGGTGGGATTCGAACTTTTGTACACCAACGTTTTGTATATGCTGGATTTGGCGCAGATTCCGTTCAGAGCCAAAGACCGCGACGATTCCTATCCCATTTTGCTCGCAGGCGGACCTTGTTCGGTCAATCCCGAACCGTTTGCGGATTTTTTCGACATAATTCTCGTAGGCGAGGGCGAAAATGCCGATATCGCGATACTCAAAGTCGTCACTGAAGGCAGAGAACAAGGGTTGTCCAAAGCGGAAATTCTCAAAAAAGTCAAAGGTATGGAAGGCGCATACGTTCCGTCGTTGCATAAAGACGGCGAAAAGGTCGTAAAAGCCGTCGTGCAGGACTTTGAAAACGCCGAATATCCAACTCGTCCGCTCGTTGCGAACATAGAGGCTGTTCACGACAGAGCCACGCTCGAACTTTATCGCGGTTGCGCAAGCGGTTGCAGATTCTGTCAGGCGGGATTTTGGTATCGTCCCATAAGAGAGCGCAGTGCAAAACGTTGCGCGCAAATCGCCAAAGAGATGGTGGACAGCACCGGCTTTAACGAAATATCCCTTTGCTCGCTGTCTACGAGCGACTATACTGGACTCGAAGAACTCGAAAACGAACTTGGCGAATACTGCAAGCAAAAGCGCATAAATCTCGCACTTCCGAGTTTGAGAATAAGCAGTTTCAAGCCTGATATGGCAAACAATTCGAGAAGAAGTTCGCTTACGTTCGCGCCCGAGGCGGGTACGCAAAGGTTGCGTAACGTCATAAACAAGAACGTCACAGAAGAAGAAATAGACAAAATTTCCGTTGCGTTCGAGGCGGGATACGACAGCGTAAAACTCTATTTTATGATGGGCCTTCCCACCGAAACCGATGAGGACATTCAAGGCATTGCGGAAATTTGCAAGCGTCTTAAACAACTGTATTGGCAAAAACGCTCCAAGAGAGGTTTGAGCATATCCGTAAGTTGTGCGGTGTTTATTCCAAAGCCTTGCACGCCTTTCCAATGGGAAGCGCAAATATCAATGGACGAGATGAAACGCAAACAAAACTATCTCAGAGGGCTTTTGCGCGTGATAAAGGGCGTTACATTCTCGTGGCACGGCGCGGAAACGTCCGTACTCGAAGCGGCACTGGCAAGAGGGGATAAAAATCAGTCATACGTCATCGAGCGCGCATACGAACTCGGCGCGAAATTCGACGGCTGGAGCGAACATTTCAAGTGGGACGTTTGGCAAAAAGCGTTTGCCGATTGCGGACTCAAAATGGAAGACTACTATGGTGCGATTCCGCTCGACAGAACTTTGCCGTGGGAATTTATCGATTCGGGTGTAAGCAAAAACTATTTGCTCAAACAGCGCGAACTCGCATATGAGGGCGTGACCACCAAAAACTGCCGCGAAGGCTGCAACGGTTGCGGCGCAAACAGACTGGGAAGGTGTACGATATGATAGTGCTTAAATACCAAAAAACGGGCAGTATATGCTTCATATCCCACATCGACCTTTTGAGGCATATGGGCAGGATTATCCGCAGGGGTAAAATCGTGGTGAACTACTCGCAAGGGTTCAATCCGCACCCATTGATGTATTTTTCGCCGCCGCTTTCTTTGGGCGTTTCGTCGAGGGCGGAATATCTTACGCTCGATTGCGATATGCAAAAGGAAGAAGTGCTTGAAAAGTTCAACGGCGCAGTGCCCGACGACCTCAAAGCAAGCAAGGTTTTCACATCCGAAAAGAATCCCAATTTGCAAGCGAAAGTCGTGTGTGCGGACTTTGCGTTTAATACGCCGTACAAGCCTGTCGACGTTGACGAAAAGTTTGAGATAAGTTATCAAAAGAAAGGCGAAACCATCACCGAAAACGTTGCAGACAAGATATATTCGTTCTTTGAAAAGGACGGAAAGTTGATTGCTCGTCTTGCGTCGGGGAGCGTCAATCTCCGCCCCGACAGAATTCTCGACAAACTTAATTCCGTGCTCGGTACGGATTTGAAACTTTGCGATATAGAAAAAATAGTGCAATACGTTGAAGTTGACGGCAAACTCGTCGACGTGGACGAATATTTGCAAAAATAAGAAACGGACTTGCCCATCGGGGTACAGTTCGTTTTGCGTTTTTGCGCTCTAAAAAGATCACATTTTTTTAGGAATATATAGCAATGAAACAACTCATCCTCGACTATACGCCGTATTGTACGCGCGCGGCGATAGTCGAAAACGGAAAATTAGAGGATTTTTCCGTCGAGCGCGCACAGTTCAGAGGTATCGTAGGGAATATCTACAAGGGCAAGGTCGAAAACGTCATATGCGGTATGCAGGCGGCTTTTGTCAATATCGGCGAGGAGCGAAACGGCTTTTTGTACACAGGCGACTCGCTCGTGGACAGCAGAGGCCTTGAAAAAGGCATGCCGAGCGGCAAGCCGTTCAACGTGTCGCAGGGCGATGTGATCATGTGCCAAGCGGTCAAAGAACCATTCGGACAAAAGGGCGCGAGGCTCACGACCGACGTAACTATCCCCGGATATTTCCTCGTGTTGCTTCCGCTTTCGACGTTCGTGGGCGTGTCGAGAAAAATCGAGGACGGCAAAAGGCGCGATTATCTCGAACAATTCGTTTCGTCGATTTGCCCCGAAGGTATGGGCTTTATCATCCGCACCGCCGCAAAAAAAGCGAGCGACGAGGATTTGACAAACGAAATGGAAACACTCAAAGAGTGTTGGGAGCAAATTCGCCAAGACTATTTGGGTGCGAAGGAATCGACGCTAGTCTTTGAGGAAGCGAGTTTGTTTGAGCGCGCCGTGCGCGAAACCATGCACGAGGACGTCGACGAAGTCGTGGTGAACGACAGACAGATTCAAAAAAAACTCGATGGCAATATCGGAAAACCCGTGCTGTTTTACGAGGGCGAGCGCAACATAATGAAACACTACGGCGTTTCGGAACAAATCAACCACCTTTGCGACAGAAAAGTGGTTATGTCAAACGGCGCATATCTCGTCATCGACAAGACGGAGGCGTTGACAGTCATTGATGTAAACACGGGCAGATTTGTGGGTACGAGCCACCTCGAAGATACGGTTTTCAAAACCAATCTCGCGGCGGCGGAATGTATCGCCTTGCAACTGCGAATACGAAATATAAGCGGAATCGTCATCATCGACTTCATAGATATGACGTCGGAAGAGCATCGTCAGTGTGTTATCGAAACCCTCAAAGAGGCATTGAAGCGCGATAGAATGAAGACTTCGACAGTCGGCTTTACATCGCTCGGACTTGTCGAACTCACGAGAAAAAAGACGCGCTTGCCGATTGACGAGTTTATGCTTCAACCGTGCAAGGACTGTTCGGGCGGTTTTGTCGTCAGCGATGCGCAACTTGCGTTTATGCTCCGCGATGACCTCGTAGACTTCATTATCGAGCATAAGTGCGACACGGTGTTCGTCGGCGCGCATAAAGATGTTTTCGATATGGTGTTTGAAAGCGGAATTATGAATCGTCGTCTCGAAACGGCATGGAAGAGCAAACAAATATACTTTTTTATCGATGACAATCTTGCACGCGAGAAGTGGTCTATCTCGCAAGAAAAACCCGACGGACTCAAAAGCTATGTTAGGGTTCTTGCTAAATAAAGCATAATATGTTATAATAATATAAGTTATGAAACAATGGCATATAAACAAAGATGAAGGCGTCGCTCTTGCCGAGAGCGTAAACGTCAGAGAAGAAGGACAAGTCAAACTCAAATTGTCCAAAGTCGCCGTATCCTCGCAGGATATGTCAAATTTCGCTTCGCTTCCAAAAAGCGTTGCGGTTACGCCGGGACATTCGGCGGTTGCATATGTTTCGGAATCGGATGAGGACAGCGGACTCAAGCTCGGTGCGCGCGTGGTCGTCAGCCCCTATGTCAAAGATCAGCAACACGGCGTTGAAGCGGTCAAAACTATGGGCGTTGATGTCGACGGCTTGCTTCGGGATTTCGTTTGTGTTCCTTTTGAAAACGTGTTCGCACTTCCCGACGGCGTAAGTGACGAAGAAGCGCTCTTTGCCGAGTACATCGCAATGGGCGACAACGTTTTTGAGGCACTCGACCTCGAAAAAGGCGACTATATCGTGGTTTTGGGCGCAAGTACGCTCGGACTCATAATTTCGCAAATCGCAAGTTATTATCAGTTCGTGCCCATTCTCATCGACCTCGATTCCGAAAAACTCGCCCTTGCTCAAAAATGGGGTGTATGCTACACCCTCAATCCCACCTACGACAATCTCGAACGCAGAGTGGAAGAGATCACTGGCGGCAGGATGAGCGAAGCGGCGATTTTCGCAGGCGAAAGCGTGGACATCAATTCGGCGATCCGCCTCGTCAAAAACGAGGGCGATGTCGTTCTCGTAGGTTATGCGACGCGCGCTAAACACTCAATCGACGCATATCCCATTCTCAAGAAACAACTCAAGATCAAGGGTATATGCAACGGTGACGGCTGTATGTCGTCGGCAATCAACCTGCTTGCGAACAAGGTCGTAAAAACGGACGGAATTATCAGCACGGCGGCGAACTTCGATGAAGTGCCGAAAGTCGTCGAAAACTGTATAAAATACCCCTATCAATACAGCAAAATCGTCATAAATCTCGACTAACGAGTAGGGCGGCGAACGGCAAATTCCGTTCGCTGTCGTTGTATTTTGGCAACAAATTTGCCAAAACAAGAGGATTCTGAAAATTTGCGACAATCCGAAAAATAAAAAGGGAATGCCTTTTGGCAGTGCGATGTGGAGTTTGAAATTTGCTCTTTTGCGCACGAATATTTGATGAGAGAGGATTTAAAAAAATTTAAACGCGCATTTTCCTTTGCGCAAGAGGGTATACGTAAGTTTTCGTACACCGATTTATATATTTTGCTAATTCTGTCAATAGTTGTGGCGGCGTGGATTTGGCAAAAAGCAACTTTCGGTTTTGTCACGCTCATTCTCGTGTCGTGCGCCGTTTTGGTTTTTTCGGACGACCTTTTGCCGCTATCGGTCAACGCTTTTGGCGCAATGCTAATGATTTTCAAAGTCGAAGGCGAAAAATATGTCGACATAAGCAGATTCTCTTATCTTTTGCCGACTTTCATTCCGCTTGCCGTTGCAATTTTGATTTTCGTGGTTAGAAACACAGTCTCAAAAGTCAAAGACAAGCAGCGTTTTGTGCCGGGAAAGATGTTCTTTCCGCAAATCTCAGTCAGCGCCGCACTCTTGCTCGGTGGGGTGGGCACTATCGCAGCAAAGAATTATCTCACCGCACTTCCCAATGTCATCGCGCTTGGCATAGGAGTGCTTGTAGTGTATCTGCTCTTTGCAAACTTTGTCAAAATCGATGAAAAAAGGGATTATGCAAAGTATTTTGCAAAGGTAGTTATGTGGATAGGCTTTGCTGTCTGTATAGAGATGATAGTGCATATATCTCGCCTCGACATCAGTTCGCAAGACTGGTCGAAATGGTACTGGGATTTAGGATGGGGCAACCGCAACAATATCGCAACCTTTCTGCTCTTTTCCGCGCCTATGACAATGTATTTGTCCACAAGGACGAGAAAAGGATGGACATACATTGTTATGGCACTGTTCCAATATGCTTGCCTTGTTATGACGTTGTCGAGAGGCGGCATACTTTTCGGCGCAATTGCGGCGGTTGTCGGCGTGGCTTTCTCAATCCTAAAAGCACCAAATCGCAAAATGCAAGCATCGGTATGGGGTGTTGCAATCCTTGCCGCGCTTGTGATTTGCCTTGTCAAGCTCGACCTTGTAAAAGGCATTATTTCGAGCCTCGTGGACAGAATTGAATCGGGCGGAAACGGCGACGTAACGTCGGGTAGATTCGACCTTTACAAAGAGGCGTGGGAACAGTTCGTTGCGCACCCGATTTTTGGCGCAGGTATGGGCTTTGTTGGCACTCGCGACGGACAGTTCCATTCTGAAAATATGAGTCAGTACTGGTTCCACTCGACGCTTTTCCAAGTCCTCGGCTGTATGGGCATCGTCGGTATCGCTGCTTACGTTTACTACTATGTCGTCCGCTTCGGAATCGCGTTCAAAGGTATGAAAAAGAATTGCAGATTCGCCTTTTTCGTGTTAGTCGCATGGCTCGGATTCGAGGGGTATTCTATGATAGACACCGGCACGATGATTCCGTTCCCGAATATGATGTTGGTTGCGGTTATGTCTTATATCGCGCAACTTGCCAACATGCAAAGAAGTGAAAGCGAAATTGACGGCGTTCCCGACTCTTTGCTCAACGAAGTATACGTGCGAGACACGGGAATTGACGTGGTGAGAGTCAACCGTTGACGGTGAAATTGATAATTAATAATGAATAATTAATAATGCGGGTGGGGTTACGCCTCACACCTCAATTAAATCACAATATACGATATGCAACAAAAAAGACGTAATCTTGCGTCTTTTTTAATGCTTTTTATATCGTTTTTTAACGTTTTATTTTGACAAACCTTTCACGAAATCGAGGATATATTCAACCGTTTGGTTGCGTTGGGCTTGTTTTTGCGCTTCGGTTATGCCGTCACCGTCGTTGTTGAAAGACTTGAGAATTTCGTCGCTGTCCATAGTGCTGAAACTCATATGCGAGGCCGGAGATATGACTTTGTGAACGTAGCCATCTTTAATTCTCGTTTTTGCGTCGGCTTTCATTTCGTCGGTCAAAACATGGTCTTGTTCCGCTTCAATGAGCAAAGTCGCAACCTCAACGCCTTTGAGACTGTCGACTATATATTTTTCAACGCCACTTTCCTCGTCCTTGACAGAATTGCCGCCGGAATCGAGCAGTTTGTGTCTATAACAAAGAGGCGAAAGCAGTATCGCACCTGCGACGGTATCGGCATTCTCGCTTGCTCTGCGCAATGCCGCACCACCTCCTTGCGAGTGTCCCGCAACAAAGAACTCCACGTTCGGATACGCAGAAAACGCTTCTTCTTGCTCCTTGTAGTAGGCGTATGTCATATTGAGCGTAACTTTGGGCATAACCACGAGATAGCCTTGTTTTGCGAGCGCATTGCCGAGATATTCGTAATATTTAGGCGCGATTGCCGTGCCGACGTAAAAGATTACGCCGAAGCGATAATCGACTTGTCTGTATGTCATGCCGCTTCCGCTGTACACGGGGTCGAGAATAGGCTCGAACGTGAGAGCGGTTTCCGATTCGGTGGTTTTGACAAAATACGAATTGTCCGATTGGTAATCGACTTTCGCAGGCGAAGTGTCTTTATCGTTGCACGCAAAAAGACAACACGCCGTCAGAGCAACAATCAATATTGCGGATAGGACTGTAAATTTTCGTTTCATACCGACCTCGTTGCGCCCTTTTAGCAAAGCGCATGCGCTTGTTTTTTCAAACATACACATTATAGCACACATATAGAATAATTTCCATAGCAATTTTTTATCTATAATGGTATAATCGAATTATGAAAGACAAAAATACGGAGAAAAGAGGCATATTTTCGGGTTTTCGCAAAGAGTTTTGCGCTTCCGATACGAAAAAACACGACGAGGCAAGCCTTGCCGAGTTGCTTTGCGAGCACGATAAAAACAAAATTTTGCCTTTTCATATGCCCGGACATAAGCGCGCGGATTTCGATTTTTTAAACGGCGCGCAAAAAATCGATATAACCGAAATAGAAGGCTTTGACAATCTCAACGACGCAAACGGAATCATCTTGCAGTCCGAAAGACTCGCGGCAGAGGTGTTCGGCGCAAGGCACGCAAGATTTTTGGTGAACGGAAGCACGGGCGGCGTTCTGGCGGCGATTCGCACGGTGTGCAACGCAGGCGACAAGATTTTGATTGCTCGCAACTGTCACAAGTCCGTATACAACGCGGTGGAAGTGTTCGGTTTGATTCCCGTCTACGTTATGCCGTCCTATTTCGAAGAATACGGTTTTTACGGCTCGGTCTTTCCTTGCGACGTAAAAAAAGCGTTCGAGCAAAATCCTGACATAAAACTCGTGGTGATAACTTCGCCCACGTACGAGGGTGTTGTCAGCGATGTGAAATCAATCGCGGATATATGCCGCAAAAACGGCGCGATTCTGTTTGTCGATGAGGCACACGGCGCGCACATCGGTCTTTGCAAAAAGTTTGGCGAAAGTGCGAGAAGTCTTGGCGCGGACATAGTGGTGAACAGTTTGCACAAAACATTGCCGTCGCTTACGCAAACTGCGCTTTTGTGCGTTTGTTCGGATAGGGTGGACGCAACCGAACTCGACCGCAATCTTGCGATATTCCAATCGAGTTCGCCATCGTATGTACTTATGGCTTCCATCGACGGTTGTGTGCGAATGCTCAAAAACGACGGTGCGAAGTTGCTGTTAGAATGGAGCGAGAACATTGACGATTGCAAAAAGTCGCTCGAACGACTCGACAAACTTGCGATTTTCCAACCGAAAAAAGATTCGCGAGTTTTTGCTTACGACAAGTCGAAATTCGTCGTGCTGTGCACGGGCGGCGCAGTAAGCGGCGTTGAACTCAAAAAGATTTTGCGAAACGTATATGACATAGAACTGGAAATGGCAAGCGTAAACTACGCAATCGCAATGAGCGGTGCAGGGGATGCCAAAGAGAATTTTTCCGCCCTCGAAAGCGCACTGTTTGCAATCGACGATACGCTTGTTTCGCGCAACGGTTTGACGACGACGGTTTTGCGGTCTTTGCCACAAAAGGCGTTTGAACCGTATCAAACACTCACTTTAAGTGGCGAATATGTCGATTTCGACAAATCTGCTGGCAGAGTAAGTCTTGAAAACGTATGGGCATATCCGCCAGGCTCGCCCGTCATCGTCAAAGGCGAGACCGTATGTCAGGAAGACTTAAAAAATCTCACTTTGATGTACGAGAGCGGCGTAAGCGTATCGAGCGAAAAGAGAGAGTTCCTTGCATACCTCTACGTCGCAAAAGTATAAACAATTAATTAAAGCTCCCCCTTCCTCACGCAGTGAATGATATCGCTTGTGGCGATGATATCACTTTGTGACGATATCGTGCAATTCTGCACGATGATATCCAAACTTCGTTTGGGTTATGGAATATTCAAATCTTCCGCTTGTGTGCGAAGCACGCTCTCACCAAACAGATAATCTTGCGAAACTGCGGCTTGATTATTTATCCGTCTTGTTTTGATAGCAAAGATTCTCTGCGCGGTTAGTGATTGCGAGAACAAGTGCGGTTTTTGACAATCGCCCAAAAGCTTCCGTTTCTATTTAGGGATTCCTACGCTTCGCTCTAAATGACGATGGGGCGATTGACATTGCCGCAATGCCGTTTGAGCAATGGGGCGCCGCCTTGCGGCTCGCATTCCGTCTTTTAAAAGACGGCGTGCGTGTATAAGTAGGCAACGAACAAGGGATTTTCCCTTGACAAATAAAGTGTCCGTTCCTATAATAGTATATATTAACAGAAGGAGTCGTAAACAATGAAAAGAATCACAACTTTGAAAACGCGCGATCTCAACGAGAGCAAAAAGAACGGCGGTTGCGGCGAATGCCAAACCTCTTGCCAATCTGCTTGCAAAACTTCTTGCGGCGTTGCAAACCAAAAGTGCGAAAAGGCTGCAAAGTAATTTTTGGCAAAATCACAACTTATTCGCAAAGATCGCATGGGCTGTCCTATGCGTTTTTTGTGTAAAACGCAAGCATTGCGATATCTCGATTTTATATCGAAAGCAATGCGAGAGATAATACAAATGATTCATTCTTTCAAACTTAACGGATACAATATCGTGCTTGACACGGCAAGCGGAAGCGTGCATAGCGTGGATGACGTCGCATACGACGTCATAAACTCGTACGAGAGCGAGAACAAAGAGCAAATCGTCAAAGACATCGTTGCAAAGTACGACAATCAAGGCATTTGCGAGCAGGACGTAATCGAGTGCATTGACGACGTAGAGGAATTGAAGTCGCAGGGGAAACTATTTTCGGAAGATACTTTCAAACCTGACGTCGACGTCCTTGCAAAGCGCAATACGGTGCTTAAAGCGATGTGCTTGCACGTTGCGCATACATGCAACCTTAACTGCGAATACTGCTTCGCCTCGCAAGGCAAATATCATGGCGAGCGCGCGCTTATGTCGTACGAAGTGGGCAAACGCGCTCTCGATTTTCTCGTCGAAAACAGCGGAACGCGTCGCAATCTCGAAGTGGACTTCTTTGGCGGCGAACCTCTTATGAACTGGCAAGTTGTCAAAGACCTCGTGGCATACGCTCGCTCGATTGAGAAAGAGCACGGCAAAAACTTCCGCTTTACTCTCACGACCAACGGTATGCTCGTCGACGACGACGTAATCGAGTTCGCAAACAAAGAAATGGACAACGTCGTTTTGTCTCTCGATGGAAGAAAAGATATAAACGACCATTTCAGACACACGATAGGCGGCGGGGGAAGTTACGATATAATCGTGCCGAAATTCCAAAAATTCGTCAAAGCAAGAGGCGGAAAAAACTACTATATGCGTGGCACGTTTACGCACAGAAATCCCGACTTCACGAAGGATATTCAAACTATGCTCGATCTCGGCTTTGACGAATTGAGCATGGAACCCGTCGTATGTCCACCCACCGACAAGTACGCGCTCGACGAGGACGACAAAAAGATTATCTTCAAAGAGTACGAGAAACTTGCCGATATGATGATTGAAAGAAGAAAGCAGGGCAAACCTTTCACGTTCTATCACTATATGCTCAACCTCGAAGGCGGTCCGTGCATATACAAGCGCATATCGGGTTGTGGAAGCGGCACGGAATATCTCGCCGTAACGCCTACGGGCGAACTCTATCCTTGCCATCAGTTCGTCGGCAATAAAGAATATCTTATGGGCGACATATGGAAGGGCGTCACTAACACGGCCATTCAATCCAAGTTCAAAAAGTGCAATGCGTATTCGAGAAAAGAGTGCGACGAGTGCTGGGCAAGGCTATATTGCTCGGGCGGTTGCGCGGCGAACGCATACAATGCCACGGGTGACATGAACGGCGTTTACAAGTATGGTTGCGACCTTTTCAAAAAACGTATCGAATGCGCCATAATGCTCAAAGTGGACGAGCAACTCGGCGAGGAAGAATAAGATAATATGGCAAAAGAGAAACTCGAAAAAACCAACGCCATGCGCATACTCGACCAAAAGAAAGTCGCCTACAAAGAGCATACGCTCGGCATAACCGAAGCGGTGAGCGGCGTTGAAGCGGCAACCCTTTTGGGCGTTGACAAAAGCCTCGTTTTCAAGACTCTCGTGACTGTTGGCAAAAGCCTCGAACACTACGTTTTCGTCGTGCCGGTGGCAAGCGAACTCGACTTGAAAAAGGCGGCGGCGTGCGTAAACGAAAAGAGCATGGAAATGGTCAAATCGAAAGACTTGCTTCCGCTTACGGGTTACGTTCACGGCGGTTGCTCGCCCGTGGGTATGAAAAAGTTTTTCAAGACTACGTTTGACGAAAGCGCACAAAACGTCGACAGAATTTTCTTTTCGGGCGGTCGCATAGGCTTTCAAATCGAGACAACTCTTTCCGAACTAAAAAAAGCGATAAACGTTCAAGTGAAAGACATAACGGTTAAGCAATAATTATAAACGATAAATAAATGAAATAATTGTAATAAATCGCAAAAAGCGACGTTTACGAAACTAGAAACAGAGGTTAAAGGTGCGAATGTGAAAAAACAAGCAAGTTCGATTTTTAAAAACGTAACGATTGCAATGCTTGTTTCGGTGGTGATTTTTGCCGCCGTGTTTTGCTTCCTTGATCTTTTGCCGACTTCTGTTTGCGAGGCAAATTCCGCATTACGCTACTATGAAGGGCGCAACTCTGCGGGCGTTGTGCTTACTACCGAAGACAGCCCTGTCGTCGTCGAAAAAGAGGACTTGACTTTTGATGTTCGGTTTGACGACGACAGCATAAGCGGATATCAAATCGGGTCGGTCAGCGCAAAGTATACCTTCAAAAATACAAGCGATAGTACGGCAAAAACGAATGTTGTTTTTCCTATCGATTTTTTGAGCAATATTACACAAAATAACGACGATTTTTCAAAATACGGCGTAAAAGTGAATGACGAAACCGCAACCAGCAACCTTCGCTATTCCTACAAAGTTCAAGGCAGTACGTTTTCGGTTGAGGACGACCTGAAATACCTCAAGGACAATATTACCACCGACGAGTTCTATAAGTCCGAAACGGTTGTGTACAAGTACGTTTACGCCTGCACGGCAAGCGACGCTTTTTGCAAAATGTTCTTCGGAGGAGTTGACTCGCGCAAAGTCGTTTGCGGAAACGCATACTCTGCGTATTGGCAAAACTTGGACGGCACGGAAAATATAGGCTTTTGGGTGAACAGAAACGAATATATTTTCTATTCGATAGGCGAGGAAATCGACTTTGCCGCAAGAGCGCAGTTCTTTTCGAGTTACTCGTCGACCGATGAGATCGGTGGCTCGCTCAAACTTTTGAGTAAGCAGGAACTTACGTTCGGCGACCTTGTTTATCAATACTATGACGAAAGTTACGGTGTGAACAAAGTCGACTGGTACAACGCAGTCTATGCGAGCCTTAAAAGGGGGTATCCTCAAATCGCGCAAGGCCACAATTTCAACGTCTACAAAGACTTGTTTTGTTGGTTTGAATACGATATGACGTTCGAGCCGCAGGAAACGCTTGTAAACGAGGTCGTCGCGCCACTTTATCCTTCCGTAAACGAGATGTTTTTGCCCTCCGTTTATATTTTTAATTATTATGTGTCGCCGGCGTCCACTTGGAAGAGTTTTGCAAATCTCAACATCACGATAAACACGAATTACAACCTCACCGACGCTTCCGAAGACTTCGGAAAAATCGAGGGCGGCTACACTTGGCACAGCGATACGCTTCCCAGCCGCGAATTGCAGTTTTCTCTTTGCAAAAGCCAGTCGCCACAGAGGCGCGGATATGCAGCGGGCAATATCGTTGCAGGCATCATTCTTCTCTCTGTGATTGAGCCTATTTGCATAACAATCGTCGGGCTTGTCATAGTGATTATCGTCATAAAGAAAAAGGAAAAGAACGCAAAGTACGGCGAGCCGAGAAACAACGCAAAACGCGCAGACAACAACCGAAATGTAGAGGATTTCGATTCAAACGTCAGCGAGCAATGCCGCGATGTGTCGGACAAAAAACAAAATGCTGAGGATTCTCCCTCAA
Organism: bacterium; assembly: GCA_963620965.1. Classification (GTDB taxonomy): domain Bacteria; phylum Bacillota; class Clostridia; order Christensenellales; family CAG-917; genus CAG-475. Next base: position 3,766 of record CAVFCJ010000010.1, on the reverse strand, counting down.
ACGATAACTCGCAAGGCTGCGGCATAATCGGCATAAACGACCAAACCGAAAGCGAGCCGAAAAATATCGATTTATCTGGCGATGAAGAGAAAAACGGCTCAAACGCCGATACGTCGAAATAAGTTAAACAACAACGTTGCGAGTATGCAGTCGAGAATTATCGATTGCATATTTTTTTGTCCGTTTTGCAATAAAAATTATCGATTGACTGTGAAATATCGATATATTCTTGACAAATCGATACAACAAGAAGTATATTTTTATCGATAAAACCAAAAGAGGTGTGCTGTATGACGAAAGATAACAAAGAAATCTCGAAGGCGACTCTCAACAGATTGCCGTCTTACCTTAAATATTTGTATCAACTTGACAAACTCAACGTTGCAACCGTTTCCAGCACCACGATTGCAAACGGACTCAACCTCAATCCCGTGCAAGTGAGGAAGGATATCGCGCTTGTATCGAGCGTGGCAGGCAAGCCCAAAATGGGCTATGTAACAAAGGAAATTATCGCCGACCTTGAAAGTTTTCTCGGCTACAACAACACTCACGATGCGGTTTTGGTGGGTGTGGGCGGACTCGGCAAAGCGTTTTTGGGTTACGGCGGTTTTGAAAACTACGGCTTGAACATCGTGGCGGCGTTTGACAACAACGACAGAATCGTAAACACCAAAATCAACGGCAAACCCGTGTACGACATTGTAAAACTCAAAGAAATCGTCGAGAGATTCAACATCCAAATCGGCATCATAACAGTGCCGTCCTATGCGGCGCAAGAGGTTGCCGACAGAATGGTGAGTGCGGGCATAAAGGCGATATGGAACTTTGCGTCCGTGCATCTCAACATTCCTTCTGACATCGCGCTCAAAAACGAAGACCTTGCGTCATCGCTCGCACTGTTGTCCTTGCAAATCCAAAAGAGCCGCAAAGACTGAAAAGAAACAAAACAAAAAAGGCAGAGACATGCAAAACGCTTGCCTCTGCCTTTAATCTAACCGAGTTATGCACTCATAAGATATTGATTCTTTCCGATTGCATCCTTTATATTTTCCATATCCTCAAGGATTTCGGGCGTTGAACAGGGATTTGGAATATCAATGATTCCACCATCGTTTAATTTCTTATAGTTGCATTGTCCACAGAATACATATCTGCCCGATGAACCTGAAAAGATATGTGCTCGATATGAAGAATCGCCACAATAACAATATCTCCTATGCAGTGTTGTGTTTGTTTTTTCATATTTATATCTGTGTTCGTGACTACTCAATTGGCAAGCGCAGACTGTTTGTCCTGAAGCAAGGACATAATTGTTTGAATGTGCATGTGCGCTTTCATACGGACTTGCAACAATGTACCATTGTATATGTGAAAAGGTATATTTATTTACTTCTCCCAAAACGTTTGTATGATTGTAAGCAGAATCCCACCCGAAATGACCGTATAATGTATCGGTGTCCTCATCATAATCATATGCTACTATTACGTGCCCTACTCTTGAAAGAACTTTGCCTGTTTCATTTCCTACAATCGCTACTATTACGGGGTGTCCGAGTTTTACATATGTTTTTATATTCTGCAACATGCTATCGGAATATGAGTTATAGTCAGTTACATGATTTACGTAGGTGTAAAAAAAGTTTTCAGAATTTGCGGCAGGATAATTTTCAAGATACTTGTTTAATACATTATATGTTTCAGACCAAGTCAATCCAAAACTACCAGTCGTGCCATTGTCGACATATCCCATAGAATCGCCCAACGACAGCAAATATGCGTGCAGGTTGGTATTTGTTTGTGCATACATATATGTTTTATAGTTTTGGTCACTGCTGTATACTGAGTTATTGCTTGATAACGGGTCGTTTATTCCAGGTGAGAGACCGTATCCTAAGTATTCAGTGCTTGATACGCAAGCCGTTCTATCATATCTATCAAGGATAATGCTATCGTTCCAGTACGTATCGTAATAAGAAAGAAACATACCAATTGCAACATATGCACAAGTGCCTCGCTTATTTATTCCATGGTAAGTCAAATTCCTAAAATATTGATTTGGAAAGTTTAGTTCAGTATCAGTACTAGCACATGTCTGGGCAGCATATAAATTTTTGTCTAGATCATCAACGCCACCGCAGTAATTTTTCATCGGTAAGTTGTCAATCGCAAAAGCAGCGTCGTTATGCACGCTGCAATTAGCAATAAATATAAATCCAATAACGTATGTAAAGCATAACATCATAATAAGGAATGGATGTTTTTTCATAGTTCTCCTCCAAATGTATGTTTTTTTACATCATTAGGAAACCTTAACATAGATTTCCTTTATTGCATAAGGAATAGAGCCTATTGCTTCCACTGCAAGTTCATCGTATGACTTACCTATAAGTTCAATCTCTTGCGTCATTTCTTTGTCGGAATAGTATTTGAGTTTTGAAGAATCAATTGTTTTGCCATATGCCGAAACTGCAAACGTGTCGGCAGTCAATTTTGCAGTTGTATCTTCAATGTAGCAATAATACTTTTTATTTTCATAATCGAAAACAATAAATTTTGAACCGAAACTGCAATAGAGAATATAGAATGCTGTATCTTGTTCGATTACACTGTCATCATCGTGTATCTTTGTGCAGGTTGAATCGAGATAGAATCCCCACGGATCAACGCCACCAAGTTTGCTATCGTATTCCACATATTTTTCGAAATAATCTTTGATTGAAAACGTACCGCCTTTTTTTATGGAGATTGTGTTTTCCAATGTTGGATTTTCGTCGTGTCCTGTGGCGACAGAATAAACTCTGATTGTTACGGTTTTCTCTTTGCCGCAAGCAATTAAAGTTGTCATCAATAGCGTAAGCAAAAGACAAATCGCCAAAATGAATACAAATCTCTTTTTCATAAAAATTCTCCCTGTTCGGCTATGTCGAGCAATGCCCATTATAAAATCCCATGCAAATCGATAACTTTAATCGACAAATTTAATATAACATAGGATATAGGGCTTGTCAAATTGAGATTTTCGGCACTTTTAATCGCAAATTTAGAGTATTCGGCGAAAAACGAAAGACGTTTTACAAGCGTATTTCGATATGCGATTTGAAAAAAATATTGCTATATTTATTATATTATGTTAATATTTTAGGAAGAATAAGGAGATTGATTATGCTCTCACTCGAATGCCAAACAGTGTATGACCTCATTCGCCAAATTGCAGGCGAGGAAGAAGTGTACAAAATCATCGAAGCGGACGAAATTTTGGAAAGAATTCCAAAGGCGATATCCCTTTCCAAAATACAGTTGTCGGCAATAATAAGAGAACTCAAAGACAGAGAGTACATACTCGTGAAATACTTTACGCCCGACGAGTACTGCCTCAGCGTGGTGAAGAGGCTCGAAGAAGTCCCCAAAGCCGCCGCGCAAGCACCTGTCGCAGAGGAAGAAAAGCCGCAAGAGCGCACTCTTTATCAAAACAAGCAAATCAAGGCAAAACCCGAAAAGACGGTCGGCAAAGGCGTATTGTTTTTGATGTCCCTTCTCGGAAGCCTTGTTGGGAGTGCGATAGTGGCAGTTGTCACAGTGCTCTTGATAAAATTCTTGTAACTTATAAACGGAATGTGTTAATTCGCAGACGGAACGCGAGCCGCAGGGCGGCGAGAAAAGGGAGCGCCGAGCTTGACGGATAGTACAAGCGACTGCGCCGTTTGGGTGCGTAGCTGGCGCACAAAGCGCAGTGGCATAATGAGAGAAATGTCCCTATCTATGCGAG
>CAVFCJ010000009.1:0-29939 GCA_963620965.1 bacterium | reverse complement strand
GAGGCGGATTGCCTCGCAAACGACGAAGTCCAAACACGTGAGGAAGGGGGAAGCTGTATTTAAGCTAATACAACGAGAATATAAAACTAACGAGAAAAGGTAAATATGACGGATTTTGTACATCTACATTTGCATACGGAATACAGTTTGTTGGACGGCGCGGTGCGCCTTTTGCAGGTTGCGCCCGATCCGAACGACCCCAAAAAAACTATAAAAACGCACCCTCTTTGCGACGCTCTCAAGGCAAGGGGGATGGACGCCGTCGCAATCACCGATCACGGCAATATGTACGGTGTGCATACGTTTGTGTCCGTGCTTCGGCAAGACGGAATCAAGCCTATAATCGGTCAGGAATTTTATGTCGCCGATGATATGTATGCAAAGACGGCGGACGTGCTTAAACAGCGTTATCACCTCATTTTGCTCGCCAAAAATATGACGGGTTACAAAAACCTTATGAAACTTTCCTCGCTCGCGTTCGTGGACGGATTCTATATGAAGCCGCGTATCGACCTTAAGCATATAAGAGAGCATAGCGAGGGACTTATTTGCCTTTCGGCGTGCCTTGCGGGCAAAGTGCCGCACCTTCTTTTGCAAGGTAAGTATGGGGAAGCAAAGGCGGCGGCAATCGAAATGCGAGATATTTTCGAGCCGGGGGATTTTTATATCGAACTTCAGGACCATCATTTGCAAGAGGACAAAATTGTACTCAATCCGCTTTGCCAAATCGCAAGAGAGATAGGCGTAAAAGTGGTTGCCACGAACGACGTGCACTACATCGAAAAGGAAGAAGCGGACATACAGGACACGATGATGTGCATAACTCTCGGCTGCAAAAAGAGCGAGATCAACGGTGCGAGATTTGAAACGGACGAGTTCTATCTCAAATCGGGCGACGAAATGGCGGAACTGTTCAGTTGGTGTCCCGAAGCCATTGCGACGACGAGAGAAATCGCAGACAAAGTGGACGGCGACTATTTTGTGACGAAACACGCCTCTATCATTCCTAAATACACCAACGAGGAAATGGGCGACCGCGACGAAGCGCAATATCTTCGCGACCTTGCCTACGAGGGCGTAAAGAAAAAATACGGCTACATAAACGACGAAATCACGAAACGTTTGGAATACGAACTGGGCGTTATCCACAAGTGCGGATTCGACGGTTACTTCCTTATCGTGTGGGATTACGTTCACGCGGCGCAACAAATGGGAATCCCCGTAGGACCGGGGCGCGGAAGCGGCTGCGGCTCTATCGTTGCGTACGGCATCGGCATAACCGACATCGACCCCCTCAAATATCAACTTCTTTTTGAAAGATTTTTGAGCGAGGAACGCGTTTCGATGCCCGACTTCGACGTGGACTTCTGCTTCGTCAGACGACAAGAAATCATAGATTATTGCATCAAAAAGTACGGTAAAGACAACGTTTCGCAGATTATCGCGTATTCGACTATGACGGCAAAGGCTGTCGTAAAGGACGTTGCGCGCGTTTTGGACGTGCCGTACAACGAGGCGGCGAACTGGGTTAAGGAAATCCCCGCTATGGGCAAACCGCTACTTCCGCAAGTGCTTACCGAGGGCAGCGATTTTTACAGCGAGGACTTCAAAAAGATATACGACAACAACCCGACGGCAAAGAACGTCATCGACATCGCGATGAAACTCGAAGGCATGCCTCGACAGACCTCGATGCACGCCGCCGGCGTGGTTATATGCGCAGACCCTATCGTCGAGCACTGCGCGCTTTCAAGGAACGGCCCGATCGTCACGACGCAATTCGACAAGGTCATCGTCGAGGAACTCGGACTTCTCAAAATGGACTTTTTGGGACTTAAAACACTCACAGACATCGACGAGGCGTTGAAACTCATCAAGGCGGACAAGGGAATAGACCTCGACTTCCACAAACTCGGATACGAGGATCACAAGGTGTACGAACTGATTTCTTCGGGCGATTGCGAGGCGGTGTTCCAACTTGAAAGCGGCGGTATGAAAAAGTTTATGGCGCAACTTCAACCGGACAACCTCGAAGACGTCGTGGCAGGCATTTCGATGTATCGCCCCGGTCCTATGCAGTTTATCGACTTGTTCTTGGAAGGCAAACGTCACCCCGACCAAGTGCAGTACGCGCATCCGCTTCTGAAAGAGATTTTGGAAAACACCTATGGTTGCATAGTGTATCAAGAACAAGTTATGCAAATCGCGCAAAAGATTGCGGGATTCAGTTTCGGCGGCGCAGACATTATGAGGCGCGCTATCGCAAAGAAGAAACTCGCCGTTCTCGAACAGCAACGCGACATATTCCTGCACGGCGGCAAACTTGAAGGCGACAAGACGGGCAAATACGTTCCCGGTGCGGTTGCAAACGGCGTAAGCGAGGAAATCGCAAATCACCTTTTCGATCAGATATTGAAGTTTGCAAGTTATGCGTTCAACAAGTCGCATGCGGCGGCATACACGTTCCTTACATATCAAACCGCATATCTCAAATGCTATTATCCCACTCACTTTATCGTGGCGGTCGTGAACAACCGTATCACCAACGCCGACGAAGTGAAGCACTATATGAACTATCTGAGAAGAACGGGCGTCAAAACCCTTTCGCCGGATATCAACCGCTCGCAAAAGAACTTTTCGATTGAGGGCGAAAACGTGCGTTACGGGCTTATGGGCATAAAGAACGTGGGTGAGCAGGCTATGGAATACGTTTTGAGCGAGAGAGCGCAAAACGGTCCGTTCAAAGATATTCGCGACTTCCTCGACCGTTGCGCGGGACAAGTGAACAAGCGCATGATCGAAAGCCTTATCAAGGGCGGCGCGCTCGACAGTTTCGGAAAGACCAGAGCAACGCTTATGGCTTCCTACGAGCGCATTATGGACACCGTAATCGCCGACAAAAAGAATAAACTTTCGGGGCAGATGTCCTTGTTTGACGAACTCATCGAGGACGAGGAAATCAAGTATACCGAAACAGAAGAATATCCAAAATCCGACATTCTCAAGTACGAAAAAGAAGTGCTCGGAATGTACCTTTCGGGACATCCTCTCGACGACTACCGCGACGACAAGCACGAGTTCGACTTCGACACGAGTATGCTGTTCGTCGAAGAAGCCGACGAGGACGGCAACGTCAATATGGCGGTTGACAAAAACCTCGAAAACAAGCAGGTTAAATTCGGCTGTATCGTGTCGTCGGCGGAAAAGAAAGTCACTTCCAAACAGCAAAAATTCGCCGTCGGAAGAGTGGAGGACAGGTCGGGATCGATTGCGTTTTCCATGTATCCGCGCGCATATGAAAAGTACGGCGAGTTGCTCCTTGCCGACGCACCGCTTAAAGTGGTGGGCAAAATCGATTTGCGAGACGAGAGCGAACCCAAAATATCCATCGAAAAACTCGAACTTTGGAAAAATTCGGACGCGCAAGCCAAGCACGCAGATTCTGCGGCAAAAAAGAGCAACGGCATATTGTATGTTTTGGTGTTCAACAACGTCGAAAAGGATATGGTTTCGGACGTTTTGGCAATGCATCCCGGCAACACGCCTTGCCAAGCGCAAATCAAACAAAACGGAGAGTCCAAACTCATGGAATTCTCGCAGCGAGTGGAAATTTGCCCCGATTTGCTCTCCCGCCTCGAAGATGTACTGGGGGTAAACAGAGTCAAATACGTTGAACGAAATTTCGTTCAACGCAATGAAATTGCACCTACGGTGCAATGAAATTTGCGCTTTGCGCAAATGAAATTGCGGCTCTGCCGCAGTTGCGGAATATTGAAATATTTTTCCATTTGTCATTGCGAGGAGCAACGAAGTTGCGACGTGGCAATCCAGCGTAGCGAAATGCGGCTTCGCCTTGATTCCCACGCTAACGCTCGGAATGACATATGGAAGATTCAAATATTCGTAACCCAAACGAAGTTTGGATATCATCGACACAAGCGAAATCATTTATTCGAGGGTGGGCGTTGCCCACACCCAAAATAAACCAAATAAAAATTTTATTGCAAAGAGGTAATCTTATGGCAAAAGTAAATTCTAAACCAAAGAAATTCGCAGTGCTTACGAGTGGCGGTGATGCCAGCGGTATGAACGCTTGCGTTCGCGCTTGCGTAAGATACGGCTTGAATCACGGTTTCGAGGTCTACGGCGTAAAACACGGTTACAAAGGTCTTGTCAACGACGAAATTTTCAGAATGGAATATTCCAGCGTGTCCAACTGCGTTCACGCAGGCGGCACTATTTTGCGCTCGTCAAGATGTCCCGAATTCATCGATCCCGACGTTATGCAAAAGGCGGTGAACAATCTTCTTGACAAGGGCATCGAAAACCTCATCGTCATCGGCGGCGACGGTTCGTTCAGAGGCGTTGAGGCCATGCACGAGCAAACGAGGCTCAATGTCGTCGGCATCCCGGGCACGATTGACAACGATATGGGCTACACCGATTCCACGATAGGCTTCGACACGGCGTGCAATACGGTTGTGGACGCAATCTTGAAACTTCGCGACACCATCACTTCTCACGACAGAATTATGATTTTGGAAGTTATGGGCAGAGAGTGCGGAAACATCGCTCTCAACAGCGCGGTCGCAGGCGGCGCGGAATACGTTATCGTTCCCGAAGTCCCCACCGATGTGGACGAGGTTGCAACAACCATAAAAGACGGATTTGATAGAGGCAAATCTTCCTCTATCATCGTGCTTGCGGAGGGCAAAACCGAACTCACCGACGAACTCACTCAAAAGATAAGTGCGGCAACGGGCAGACGAGTCAATCATATGGCTCTCAAGTGGATGCAAAGAGGCGGCAATCCGACGGTGGAGGACAGAGTGCTCGCGGCAAAAATGGCGTGCAGAGCGGTGGAACTCATCGAATGCGGTCAAAGCGGCAGAGCAATCGGCATAAAAGGCGGCGAAATCTTCGATACCACCGTTCTCGAGGCACTCGCGTGCAAGAAAGGTTTTGACGAAAAACTCTACGAAATCGCGCAAATCATTTCGAGATAACAAAAAAACGACGATATTTTATGTCATATAACCAAAAGAAAATAAACAAAAATCATATACCATTCACCGCTTAACTGCGGAATAAGGAGAAAAAATGAAAAATTTGAAAGGTGCTTGTATGTTCGGTCAAAGCGGCGGTCCGACTTCCGTCATCAACAGCAGCGCGGCAGGCGTTTTCACCGAAGCTTTGAAGCAAGGCAACATCACGGCGGTTTACGGTCTGGAACACGGCATTGCCGGTCTGCTCAACGAAAAGTTCTTCGATATGTCCAAGGAAGATCCCAAAGAACTCGAACTGCTCAAATACACGCCGTCGTCCGCTCTGGGCTCGGTGCGCTACAAACTCAAAGACGCTTCCGTCGACGACACAGATTACAAGCGTATCCTCGAAGTGTTCAAAAAGTACAACGTGCGCTACTTCTTCTACAACGGCGGCAACGACAGTATGGACACTTGCAACAAAATCAGCAAGTACTTGCAATCCGTCGGCTACGAGTGCAACGTCATCGGCGTGCCCAAAACCATCGATAACGACCTCTACGGCACCGACCATTGCCCAGGCTACGCAAGCGCGGCAAAGTATATCGCAACCACCATTATGGAAGTCAACCTCGATGCAAAAGTGTACGACACGCCGATGGTTTGCATCATCGAGGCTATGGGCAGACACGCAGGCTGGCTCACCGCAAGCGCGGCTCTTGCAGGCGTAAACGGACTTGGAGCAGACCTCATCTATTTGCCTGAAACCGACTTTGACGTGGACAAATTCGTCGAGGACGTAAAAGCGGTTTGCGCAAAGAACGGCAACAAGTGCATTGCGGTCGTTTCCGAGGGTATTCACGACAAAAACGGCACGCTTATTTGCGAAAGCGTAGGCGCGGCGGCGGCAAGAGACAGTTTCGGTCACGCGCAATTGGGCGGCGTTGCTTCCATTCTCGCAAACGTCATCAAGGAAAAGACAGGCTATAAGACGAGAGGAATCGAACTCAGCCTTATGCAACGTTGCGGCGCACACCTCGCTTCCGAAAATGACGTCGAAGAAGCGTTCAATGCGGGCGCATTCGCGGTCAAGAGCGCGTGCGAGGGTGAAACGGACAAGATGGTCATCTTCAAGAGAGATACCGACAACGACGGCAACTACGTCTGCACCAACGTGCTTATGCCTCTCGAACTTGCCGCAAACACCGAAAAGAAAGTGCCGCCAGAGTGGATAATCAACGACGGAACGTACGTGAGCGACGAGTTTGTCAAATACGCGCTTCCGCTCATTCAAGGCGATGCGAAAGCACCGCTCGAAAACGGTCTTCCGAGATTTGCAAGACTCAAAAAGGTCTATGCGGGCAAATAAATTCAAGCAAAAATCGTCGCTGAGGTGATGGCAATCGCATAAATGCGTATTGCCAAAAACCTCGCTCGATTTATTGCTTTGCTAACCGCGCAGAGAATTTGCGCTATCAGTTCGGGCACGGATAAAACTTCACGCCGCAATTTCGCCAAATTATCTGCTTGGTGAAGCGCACTTTGTGCGCAAGTGGAAGGTTTGGATTTTCCATATGTCATTCAGAGCGAAGCGTGGGAATCCAGCGAAGCGAAATGCGGCTTCGCCTTGATTGCCGCGTTGCGACTTGTGTCGCGCCTCGCAATGACGAAATGGTGGGACGCCCACACCCGAAAAAAACTTACAAAGTTCCGTCGGAAAACCAACAAAAAACAACTAAAAGTTATCATTGCGAGCGCGCTCGCAACGATAACTAAAAAAAGATAAGGGATTTTTATGAAACAATACGAGTATTTTGCAGCGAATTATCGCACCGATAAGAAACGGCTCAAAAGACAGTTCGCTCACGATATGGTTGCGCTTTTGGAAAACGAAAACGCAAGCATACAAGATATGCGCTTGGGCAGAAAAGCCTTGAAAATACAATACAAAGCCGACAAAAAAGCACTCAAAAAAGAGAGTAAACGGCTTGAAAAAGCGTTCAGAAAAGACTTCGGAATGCGCCGCCGTCCCATTATGGCGGACATTTTCGACTTCTTTGAAGAGGACAGGTCGGTGCCGAACGGCAGAACGCCTTTCAACGACGAAATCAAAATCGAAAAAGATGTAGTATACAAAACCGTAGACAGCAAACAACTCGTGATGGACGTCTACTATCCTTCTCGCCCGATTGCCGAAAAAGCACCGTGCGTTATGGATATTCCCGGGGGCGGCTGGATGATTCACAACCGCTTGCGCCGCGACGGTTATGCAAGATGTTTTGCGGCTATGGGCGCGGTCGTAGCGGTTATCGACCATAGACTTTGCCCCGAAGTTTTCTTCCCCAAAGACCTCGAAGATTGCGTTGACGCATACAACTTCCTTTGCGACAACGCCGACAGATTCGGAATCGACAAAGACAACATCATCGTCACGGGCGACTCGTCGGGCGGACATCTGACGATGTGTCTCGGAATTGCCGCAACCGATACTAAATACGCAAACTCGCTCGGAATTCCGACAATCCAAACGAAACCCGCAGGTCTTATTATGGTAAGCGGGGCGTTCAGTTTTGAGGTTATGTATCGCATTCCGCTCACAAACACGCTTATTGTGAGATACGTTTCGGGGCAAAAAAGCAGAAAAGCGTTCAGAAACTGGCAATTTTATAAGCAATCCGACCCGTACAATTATCTCAATTCAAATCTTTCGCCTTGCTACAACAGCGGCGGTATGACCGACTTTTTGTGCCTAGGCGAGGCAAAACGTATGAGCGATGCGCTCACAAAAGCGGGCGTAAAGAACGAGTATACAGTGGGCAAAAACCTTTTCCGTTCCGACCACTGCTATGTGTTGAGATTTCCGTTTGCGCCCGCAAGAAAGGACGCTCTTGCGCTCTATAACTGGTATTTCAGGCTTGAAAAGGATTTGGGCATTGATATGAGCAATGGATATAAGAGAGTGAAAACGTTTATGACGCAATACAAAAAAGCGTTGAAGGGGGAAGTGGAGTGCTGACGGTCGCTGTCGGGGATGTGATAGAAGGCGAAGTCTGCGACTTTGCAAGCGAGGGCGAGGGTATCGTCAAAATCGGCTCGTACGCCGTTTTCGTGCCGTTTGCCGTGAAGGGCGAGATTGTTCGCGCCCGCGTTCGCTATGCAAAAAAGGACTATGCTTTTGCCGACCTCATAGAAGTAGAAAAACCGTCCGCCGACCGCATTAAACCCAAATGCACTTACTTCGGCACTTGTGGCGGTTGCGATTTGCAACACGTTTCGCGCGAGTGTCAACTCAAAATCAAAAAAGCGAACGTCGAAAACGCACTCAAAAAGACGGGCGGTCTCGACGTGGAAGTTGCGGACGTTGTGCGCCTAAACGATTGGGAATATCGCAATAAAATCGCACTTCCGTTCGGCTACAAGCGAAAGACGGGCAGAGTGACTCTCGGTTTTTACGAGAAGCGCACGCACTCGGTCGTGCCTATGAAGTGGTGCGCTTTGCACGGCGAGTGGGCGGCAAAACTCATTCAAATCGTCACCGACTGGGCAAATTTCAATCATATAAGCGTGTATGACGAAACGAGCGGACAAGGCGTTTTGCGCCACGTCGTTGCGAGAAATCTCGACACGATGTCGGTGACTCTTGTCGTAAACTCGGATAGGGTGCCGTTTCTTGCCGAACTTTGTCAGAATCTCGAAAAAGAATTTTCAGGTGTTTGCGTTTATATCAGCGAAAACAGAAAGAATACTAACGTCATTTTCGGAAAATCCGTCAAACTCGTGTACGGAAAAGAGAAAAAACAAAATCTCGGTACGTTCGCCGCGGTCGTTTCGCCGATGTCGTTTTTGCAAGTAAACAACGACGTGCGCGACGCGATATACGACGAAGTGTGCAAAGAACTTGAAAATTTCGACGGCGATATTTTGGAATTCTATTCGGGCGTGGGGCTTTTGACGGCGCAAATCGCAACGAGGCTTAAAGAGGCGAACATCACTTCTGTAGAAATCGAACCGAGCGCAGTGGACAACGCAAACGCACTTATGAAATCGCTCGGCCTTGACAAGAGAGTGAAGTGCGTGTGCGGCGACGTGCTCGAATACGTCAAATCCATAGGAAAGGGAAGCGAGCAAGCGAAATCGCAAGACGAGAATTTGCCCGACGAAATTAAGTCTTCGCCGTTTTATCTCGGCGAAAGCGAAAAAAAGACGGCAAGAAAATCCGTTGCACTCGTTCTCGACCCGCCTAGAAAAGGTTGCGACAAGAGCGTACTCGATTGCGCGATAGAAGCGAAAATCGAAAAAATCGTTTACGTCAGTTGCAATCCGCAAACTCTTGCAAGAGATTTGAAGATTCTTTCGCAAAGTTACGACATCGAAAGAGTCACGCCGTTCGATATGTTCCCTCAAACGAGCAACGTGGAAGTGATGTGCGTGATGCAACGCAACGGCAAATAAATTGCGCTTGCGTTGCAATGAAATCGTTGCTTTTGCAACGGTCAAGTGCGAGGACGGAAAGTATTTCCCGACCGCTTCTCTCGACAACGAGAAAACCCGTGCACTCAAAGGCAAGTTGTTTGAATCCACACTCGAAGGTCTCGATGTGGGAAACGACGTTTTGGTGGAAGTGAAAAGATGAAAATCAGAGTGGCGAAGTAGGTTGTTATGACAAAAAAAGAGTTTGAAAAACACATTTTCGACACATACGGCGTAGAGGCGGATTATCCGTGGCAAACGGATCCGAATTTTGCCGTATTCCGTCACCCCGTCGGCAAAAAGTGGTTTGCGCTCCTTATGGATATTTCAAAACGCAGACTCGGAAAAGACGACGATGTAATCGCAGCCGTTGTGAACCTCAAATGCGTGCCGTCGCTAATATCTTCGTTTTGCCGCGACAACGGAATCTATCCCGCATACCATATGAACAAGTCAAACTGGATAAGCGTTGCGCTCGACGAGGCAGACGAGGACGAAATCAAGACGTTGCTTGATATGAGTTACACTTTGACTATGCCGAAAGTTAAAAAGGCAAGCAAATAATTCGGGTTTTTCCCGACAAACATAAGGACGAAAATATGAAAATCACGTATCTCGCAAAGAGCGAAAAAGGCATTGAAAGTTACAAAATCGAAAACGCCAACGGCGCATACGTTGTCGTTATCACCTACGGCGCGCGCATTGCGAATTTGTGCGTACAGGACAAAAACGGCGACCTCGTCGACGTCGTCGCCGGCTTCGATACGCCCGACGAATTTTTTGGCGACAATCCCTATTTCAATGCAGTTATAGGCAGAGTGTGCAACCGTATCGGCGGCGCAAAATTCAATCTCGACGGCAAGGAATACGACCTCTACAAGAACGACGGAAACAACCACTTGCACGGCGGCAAGGTCGGATTCGATTCGAGAACGTGGAGTGCAGAGATTATCGACGGCGTGGGTGTGAGGATGTCGAGAGTGTCTGTAGACGGCGAAGAAGGCTATCCCGCAAACCTGTTCGTTTCGGTGACATACTCGCTTTCGGACGACGATGCGCTTTGCTTAAAGTACGAGGCGAGCGCGGACGGCGATACGCTTTGCTCGCTCACAAATCACGCATATTTCAATCTCGACGGCGATTTCAAAACCGTACTCGGTCACGAAGTGACTATCGATTCCGACTATCTCACGACCGTTGACGACGAACTCATACCTCACGGCGAAAAGAAAAATATCGTCTACACAGCGTTCGATTTCAAAACGCCAAAGACGATAGGCAAGGATATAAAAGCGGATGAGCATATGCTCAAAATCGCAAGAGGATACGATTTCAACTATGTTCTAAACGGCGAGGGCTTCCGCAAAGTCGCAACCGCAAAGGGCGAAAAGAGCGGCATAAAAATGAGCGTTTACACCGATAGACCCTGTATGCAATTCTACACGGGCAACTTCCTTGAAGGTCTGCAAGGCAAGCGAGTTTACGGCTATCAATCCGCTTTCTGTATGGAAACGCAAGGCTATCCCAACGCATGCAACGTGCCGTCCTTTGAAAGCGTGAAACTCGAAAAAGGCAAGACTTACAACGCCGTGACCGAATATAAATTCGACATCGAATAAACGAAAAATTCTATTAAAATCACACAAAACGGGTTTTATGTGCTCGTTTTGCATGCATAAAGGCAAAATTATGACCATTGACGAAAGATTGAAACAGTTTGAGCACCTCGCTGCCGACGGTATGGATTCAAAAAACGCCGTGCGCGCATTGAAACTTATCGGCATCGA
The DNA here is from genome assembly GCA_963620965.1 of bacterium. Lineage (GTDB taxonomy): Bacteria > Bacillota > Clostridia > Christensenellales > CAG-917 > CAG-475. Next base: position 18,697 of record CAVFCJ010000009.1, on the reverse strand, counting down.
CGATTACAGCGAGGAAGATATAAAGTCGTTCAGACTTTGGGGCGATTATATGCCTATGGGCGACATCGACCCGTACACCGAAGCGCAACGCAATCTGCACATTTTGTGGGATAGCGTCGACAGAGTGCCGCTTGGCGTAAACTGCAATTTCGCCGTGCCGTTCAGACAAATAATTGCAAAAAAACTGTTCAAAAAATGCGGCGACGGGTTCGTGGCAAACGAGGGTTGTAGATTCAATTACGGTCATCGTCTCGAAGTGGGCGACAACGTGAGTTGGAACGCAGGCTGCTATATCGACACGAAGGGCGGCGTAAAAATGGGCGACTTCGCTATGCTCACCGAGTACGTCAAAATTTTCACGCACTCGCACAGCGAACACGACCATATGCAACGTGAGTATAACGGCGTGGAAATCGGCGCGTACGCAAAGGTTTACACCAACGCGACCATTCTTCCCGGGGTGAAACTCGGCACGGGCGCGGTCGTCGGTACGGGCGCAATCGTCACAAAGAGCGTGGATGATTTTACGCTCGTGACGGGTATTCCCGCAAGAGTGCAACGCGCGCGTAAGTTCGATGGCGAAAACCTCGAAGAAATGAATCAATATATGATGAAAGAAAAACTCTTTCAAAAATAACGGCGCAAACTTTGAAAGGGCGTAAAGCAAAATTTACATAAGACATAAGATTAGATTTGCATACGACAAAAACGGTTTGAAAATGAAGTATGACTTATACATATTCGACCTCGACGGCACAATCCTCGATACACTGCAAGACCTTGCCATAAGCGTAAACTATGCGCTCGCCGTGTTTGATTTTCCGAGCCTTTCGGCAAGCGAAGTGGCGGACAGAACGGGCAACGGCGTAAAAAGGCTTATCGAACAAAGCGTGCCTTGCGATACGGATAAAAAGACCGCACTTGCCGTGCTCGACGTGTTCAAACAGTATTATTTTTACCATTGCGCCGACCATACCAAACCGTACGACGGCATAATCGAGTTGCTTAAAGCGCTCAAAGCAAACGGCAAAAAATGCGCTGTCGTGTCAAACAAAATTGACAGTGCGGTGCAAGAGCTGGCAAAGGATTATTTCGACGGACTTTTCGACGCGGTTGTCGGACAGCGCGACGGCGTGAGGATAAAACCCTATCCCGATTCGGTGAATAAGGTTATCCAAACTTTGAGCGTCGATAGAAGCAAGTGCGTGTATATAGGCGATAGCGAAGTGGACGTGCAAACCGCGTCGAATGCGGATTTGCCGTGTATTTGCGTGAGTTGGGGATTTAGAGGCAGGAAACGCCTTGTCGAAGCGGGCGCACAGATAATAATCGACAATCCGCAGCAAATCGCAGAATTTTGAGATTGCGAGCGTTTTTTTGCAAAATTTGGGGCAGGGCATAGAAAAGGGAATACGAAGTTTTTGCGGGAATATAAAAGGAAACATCAAAAAAGCAGTCGCCAAAACGACTGTTTTCTTGATGTTTTTATTCGATTTGAGTTATATTTCGACTTTGATTTATTCGGTTTTTATCGATTTAATCCAAAAAATATACTATTTACAACGCAATGTTTCGTTAGGTTTTAGGCTTCCTTTTCGTTCGATTGAGGCGCAGTGTCGTTGAGATGTTCGGAGGGAATGATGTCCGACATATCTATCTTTTCGACTTCGCCTTTCTTCAAAAGTCTGCCGCCCGTGAAGCCTTTGCCCGAAACTTCACCCGCTTGCGTGATGTACATAAACGCTTGCGGATCGCATGCTTTGACTATGTCTTTGACGCGGTTGACTTGCTTTTTGGAAGTTACACAAATGATTATATTGTGTTCCTTGCCCGTGTAGTAGCCGACGGATTTCGACACGGTGACGCCCCTGTGAAGCTGTATGGAAAGTTCGTGCGCAATTGCGTCCGACTTGTCCGTGATGATTGTAAACACGAGCGACGAGAGCAAGCCCGATTCCACCATATCGCATACTTTGGATTGCGTGAACAGCGCTATAAACGAGAACAAAACAGGGGAGAGCAAACTTGTGAGAATCGTCGTAGCGTCCATCGAGCCGTTAATTTTGGATATTCCCAAAAAGCCCGAAACCAGCGCGACAACGCAGTCGCAAGCGGTTATCCACCACTGTGCGTGTGCGGCGGGGTTATGTTTATATATGATTTTGCCGATGATGTCAGTGCCGCCGATGCTCAAATCTTGACGGAGCATAAATCCCATCGATACGCCCGCGCATGCACCGCCTGCGATTGCAGCAATGAGCATAAGTCCGTAGTCGCCGTTTGCAATGAATTGAGGGCATCCGACCGCCGAGAGCATATACATAATCCCGGAAAAAAGAAGCATGCATATCGTGGTGCATGTCGCAAAGCGCTTGTCAAGAAATTTGAACGCCACTATGACGAGGGGAATGTTCATGACAATGGTGAAAATACCAGCATCGAAAAGGCTGTCTGACAACATTCGTACGGTTGCGTTGGGACTGTCCATCGCAGCAAGGTGTATGAGTGCGGCAAGTCCGCCAACGCCGCCCGGTGCAAATCCGTTGGGATTTATAAACAAATACGCCGAAAACGACCTCAAAAACGAGAGTATCACCATCAAGGCGAACAGTTTGAGCCAGAACGTCGTTTGATTTTTGTCCATTGTGATTTTTTTCATATGCGCCACCGTCGCGGAAACTATGTTTCCGCCAAGTATATCCAACAAGTATATCAAAGATAAGAATTTATTTTTCAAAAGTCAAGCGTTTTGCGGATGTGTATGTTTTTCAAAATAAATATTCGCACAAATGTATGGTTTTTTAATATGGATTTAAGGGTTTTCGGGTAAAGTTTATGGCGAAAGGGCGCGTTGACAGAAATGCGATTTTATGGTATAATGATAATCGTATAATATCCGCGTATAGAAAAAGAATATACCTTGTTTGCAAAAATACCGGATGGAAAAGAAAAAGACGAGATGACGTTGACTTCGCAAAACCAAACCGAAAAAGAGGAAAACACGCTCTTTGACGGTCAAAGCGCTACGCTTAAGGATGAAAAGCAAAGCGAGATTAAAAAGAACACCGAGCAGTCGGTCGCTTTTGCTTTGGAGGAAGAAAACTCGGTTCAAAACCATACGGAAGACGAAAAAACCGAGTGCGCGAATTGCGAAGGAAACGCAAACGTTAATCAAGAAAAACAAGTGGAGAACGCAAGCGAGAATCTTTGCGAAAAGCATGGCGAGCAAATCGAAATCAACGGCGGAAAACAAACTGCAAAACAGGGTGAAAAAACAGCCGAAAAAACTGCCGATTCTTCAAAGAAATTAAACGGATTTTTTCATAAACGCTCGGACGAAAAAGAGAGCGACGTACATATTCAAAAAGACCTTATGGCGCAAAAATCCTTGGCGAAAAACATTGGTATGAACACTCTTTCAAAATTGAAAGAATCCTTGTTTTCCGTGCTTCCGGTCGCCGTTATCGTGTTGATTTTTGCGCTTACGCCCATAACCGATTTTACATCGAAAGAAATCGTCACGTTCGTCGTGTCGGCGATTATGCTCATTTTGGGCATTGCGCTCTTCAACGTCGGCGCGGACCTTGCTATGACGCCTATGGGCGAGCAGGTCGGTGCAGGTTTGACAAAGTCGAAGAAACTGCCTCTGCTTCTCGGCGTAGGCTTTGCGATGGGTGTGCTTATCACTGTTGCAGAGCCCGATTTGAGCGTGCTCGCAGAGCAGGTCAAAGCGGTTATGAACAGCACCGTGCTTATCGTTACGGTGGGCGTGGGCGTAGGTTTGTTTTTGGTTATCGCAATCTCGAAAATAGTTTTCAGAAAGGATTTGTCCTCGCTGCTTCTGTTCTTCTATATGGTGCTTTTTGCATTGACCGCTATTTTGTTTGAAAACGGGAAAGGCATATTTTTGCCGATGGCGTTCGACTCGGGCGGCGTTACGACAGGTCCTATCACCGTGCCGTTTATTATGGCTCTCGGTGTGGGCGTAGCGTTCAACTCGGGCGGTCGCAACGCAAAAGAAAACAGTTTCGGCCTTATCGCACTCTGCTCGATTGGCCCTATGCTTGCCGTTATGGCTCTGTCGCTTGCATCGAAGGGGGATATGTCGTTTACCCTTCCCGACTACTCGATAGACGCAAATCTCGGCGCAAACTTCGCGCCCGCTCTCGGCGCGGTTGCACTCGAAGTGCTTATCGCGCTCGGTCTTATCGTGGTGTTCTTTGCAATATTGCAAGTGACCGTCCTCAAACTTCCCAAACAGAAATTGCTTCAAATCGGCATAGGAATCCTTTATACATACGTCGGACTTGTGGTGTTCCTCACGTCCGTCAAGGTCGGATTTATGCCAATAGGCTTCAAACTCGGTGCGGAAATCGCAAACTTCTCGAAACCGCTTCTCATCGTATTTGCGTTTGTGATAGGTTTTGTGGTCGTGCTTGCCGAGCCTGCCGTGCACGTCCTAAACAAGCAAGTCGAACAAGTAACCAACGGCGCAGTGTCCAAACGCTCTATGCTCGTTGCGTTGTCGCTCGGCGTGGGATTGTCGATAGGTCTTAGCGTCATAAGAATCATTTACGGGTTCTCGCTCCTTTACTATCTGATTCCCGGTTATCTCATTTCGCTCGGATTGTCCTTCTTCGTGCCGAAGATTTACACCGCAATCGCATTCGACTCGGGCGGCGTTGCAAGCGGTCCGTTGACGTCAAGTTTCATTTTGCCATTTGCAGTCGGCGCGTGCGCCGTGCTTTGCGGCGAACAAGAGGTGCTCAACCTCGCTTTCGGCATCGTCGCTATGGTTGCGATGACCCCACTTATCACCATCCAACTTCTCGGTTTCAGAGCTGTGGCAAGCGCGAAAGTCAAAGACAAAATCGTTATGCGCCGTATTCTCGACGCCGACGACGAGCAAATCATCAACTTTATGTGAGGAGGTATTATGGCTGACAAAATCGTGAAAAAAGTCAAAAAAGTCGCAAAGAAAGCGGCAGCCAAAGGCGCAGAATTAAAAGCCGCAAGAAATAATGCCTCGTCTGCTCCTAAGGTAAATTCGGGCAAACTTATGCTGCTCGTGAGTATCGTTCCCAACAACAAAGCGGAATTTTACACCGACCTTTTGCAATCCTCTTTTGAAGTGAACTTTCAATGGACGGCGCGCGCAAGAGGTACGGCAAACGCCGAAATGCTCAGCCTTTCGGAATGGAACGACCAAACCAAAACCGCAATTTTCAGCGTGATTAAGCAAGAAAGAGCGAAAGAGGCTCTCGCTACGCTCGAAAACAAATTCAACACCATAAAAAAAGGCAAAGGCATTGCCTTTACAGTGCCGTTTTCAAGCATGATAGGCGTTGCCGCATACGGATTTTTGAGCAACAACCTCAAAACAGTGAAGGGGGAAAACAATGAGCGATAAACAACATCAAGTCATCGTGTGTATAGTCAACAACGGTTTTGCCGACGAGGCAATGGACGCCGCTCGCGCAGTAGGCGCAAGAGGCGGTACGGTTATGAGTGCAAGAGGCACTGCTAATATTGAGGCGGAAAAAGCGTTCCAAATCCAAATCCAACCTGAAAAAGAAATGATTATGATCATCGTGAGCGAGGATATAAAAGAGGATGTTATGCACGCGCTTTACAGAAGCGTAGGCACGCATACCCCGGCGCACGGAATCGCCTTTGCAATGCCCGTAGACGGCGTTGTGGGAATCGGCGCACCCGCTCAATAATCGTTAAAAGTAGAGAAGGGCAGAATGAGAAGCGTTCGATTTGACGCGAAGCAAAACTATATAACCGTTTGATTGAAATAATCTTCTAATTGAATGAAATAGCCACCGAAAATTCGGCGGCTATAATTTTTATGCGTTTTATATGCGTTCCAAGTGATTTTGAAAGTTGTGCTCGTCTTTGTACGTTTTATGATTTTTTTGCACAATAGAGCAAAATTTGACGTATTATCTTCTGTAATCGTCGCGTGGGTCGTAGCGATCGTCGGGGCGGGAATCGTAGCGAGAATCACGTCTTTGTTCGTCTTGCGAGTCGTAACGAGGATCGGAGCGCCTCGAATCGTAGCGATCGCCCTCGCGATAGGTGCGCGCGGAATCGTAGTCGAACTCGTCCTTTCTACGCTCTTTGCGCATTACGCTCTTGCCTTGCGAATGGTCGTTTTTAGAGGGCTTGAAAAGTAAAATCGCAATGATAATCGCAGGCACTGCTATGCCGATGATAAGCACTATGCGGAGCGCAAGCGACGTGTTGGGGATTATGTCGCCCTTGTCGGGATCGGGAGCGGGTTTGCTTGCAATCAATCTGTCGCGCTCGGCTTGCGCAATCGGGTGATAGGGAACGGTGAATTCCTCAAAAGAATCGCGAGAAGCGAATCCGCAATAAGTCGAACCGTCGAACATTGCAACGACGTAAATTTGCGTCGCGTCCGTTGGGTGATAACCCAAGAATTTGATTGTATAATCGCTTGTGATTTCAATGCCCGACAGCGACAGAGATTCCGCAGTCAACGTAAGTCGTACATCGGGAGATAAAGACACGCCGTCGGAAAAGGTTACGGTTGACGTTTGAGGACGGCTTTCCGCCTTGAAATAGAAATTCATACCGCAATATTTGACTTGATAGTATTGCAGAACGGCGGCTTTTGGACTGATTTCGCTTATATAGTAACTTTCGGGAATCAAAAACGTGTCGTCGCCGTTTGTAAGTTCCAAAGCGGAAGCGACGGCGTATGCGTTGCCTTCGAGATTGGATACGGGCGCAACCAACACTTCTTGCGTTGAATCGGCGTACGCTATCTTGTAGGGCAGAAGTATACCCATAAGTACGCATACCGAAAGCGCGACGCTCGTCAAAATCAATGCAAGCGCGGATAGGATTCTTTTGGATAAAATTTTCGCACACCTTTTTTCCATACGCTTATAATACTATAATCTTTGACAAATTGAAAGTCTTTAAGTACAACTTTTCATCGCTTTTTTTGTCGCAAACGCGAAAATATAGTGACATAATTGTTTGTTTTTCGCAAAGTCGAGGGGTATGCTTTGCGTATGAAAGACGATAAAGATGTGTTGAAACTTATAAAAATCCAAATGGAAATAGATTCGAGAAAACGCGACGCTCTTGCAAATTACAACAAGGACTTCGTCCACGAAAAGCAGATGGCATTCCACCGTTCGCAAAAAAGAAACAGATGGGTTTTCGGGGGAAACCGCTCGGGAAAGACGGAATGCGGCGCGGTGGAATGCGTTTGGCTTGCAAGGGGGATTCACCCTTTTCGCCAAAACCGCGATAACGTGTTCGGCTGGGTGGTGAGCCTCTCGCAACAAGTACAACGCGACGTCGCTCAAGCGAAAGTGCTTAAATACCTTGCGCCGAGATATATCGAGGATATCGTTATGCTCGAAGGCAAAAAGGGTTCGCCCGAGTACGGCGTTATCGATTATATCGTGGTGAAAAACGTTTTTGGAGGTACGAGCAAAATCGGCTTCAAATCCTGTGACCAAGGACGAGAAAAGTTTCAAGGCGCATCTCTCGATTTCGTGTGGTTCGACGAAGAACCGCCAAAAGATATTTACGACGAGTGCCGTATGAGAGTGTTTGACAAAAAAGGAGATATTTTCGGCACGATGACGCCCCTAAAAGGCTTGACGTGGGTGTACGACGAGATTGAATTGAACGCGAGCGAAAATCCCGAAGTGTGGTGCGAGTATATGGAATGGAGAGACAATCCCTACCTCGATAAGGGCGAGATTAAGGCTATGGAAAGCACCGTGTCCAAGCAAGACCAACTGTCGAGAAGATTCGGAAAATTCTCGACTGCGGAAGGACTTGTGTATCCGGAGTTCGACCAAAACGTACACGTTATAGAACCGTTCGATATACCGAAAGAATGGCAGTGCGACATATCCATAGACCCCGGACTTACCAACCCCACGAGTTGCCACTTTTACGCGGTGGACTTTGACGGAAACATATACGTCGTGGCAGAGCATTTCGAGGCGGGACAGTCCATTGACAGACATGTCGCAAAAATATTCGAGATTGCAAATCGGCTTGACTGGAAAAGGGATGAAAAAGGACGGCTTCGCGCACTCATCGACAGTGCGGCAAATCAAAGGACCCTCGCTTCGCAAAAGAGTGTGGCGGAGTTGTTTTGCGAAAGGGTATTTTGGTCAATACCAACGTAAACAAGGATTTATATAGCGGAATACAGCGTATAAAGTCGTTGTTTGAGCAAAAACCGCCAAAAATATTCATATTCAAAAACTGCGTGAATCTCATCAGAGAACTGAAAGGCTACTGGTGGGGCTCAAACGACAGACCCAAGAAAATCGACGATCACGCTTTGGACGAATTGAGATATTTCGTTATGTCGCAACCCTCGCCCGCAAAGCCCTTAAAACCACAGAAATCGATTATACAGACCGACAAAGAAAGACTTTTGAGAGATTATAGGAGGGAGAAAATGTGGAAGCCGAATTGATGAAATCCTTGCTTAAACGCGCAAAGGGTTACAGATACAACGAAGTGCAAGAGGAATACTCGGTCAAAGAGGACGGCGAGTTTGTGCTGACAAAAAAGAAAGTCGTCAGAAAATACTGTCCGCCAGACGCAAGCGCGCTCAAAACATATATGGATATTTCGGGCGAGCAAAACGCGGCCTCGATGAGCGATGAGGAACTCGAAAACGAAAAGCAAAAACTCATAGAAAAAATCAAAGACGACTTGAAAAAAGAAACGCAAACGAAATAGTTCGCAACGAATAAAACGTATACAAGCAATATCAAAATATGAACGGCTAAAAAGTTTGCGCTTGAATATAAAACGATAAAAAACGACTTTTCCCGACCTTTTTCGTAAAGGCGAGAGAGTCGCTTTTTTATAGCAAAATGAAGGAGATTTTTATGTCTGAAAAAGAAGAAAGAATCGTTGCGGACATCACCGCCGATTTCAAAAAAAGACAGGAAGCAAGACGCGCGGTGGAACTAAATTGGCGACTCAATATGAATTTTGTCGTCGGCAATCAGTTTGCGCAAATCTCGTCGAAAGGCGATATCGAGGAAAGCGGAAAAGAATATTTCTGGCAAGAAAGAGAAGTGTTCAACCACATCGCCCCTATCCTCGAAACAAGGCTCGCAAAACTCGGCAGAGTCAAGGCAAAGGCGCAGGTGCGCCCCGCAACCGCCGATGACGACGACGTTGCGTCCGCCGCGCTTGCGTCGAAACTTATCGACGCAGTGTGCAAGGAAAACGACTTTTCCTCCCAACTTGCACTCGCAAATACTTGGAGCGAGATTACCGGTAGCGCGTTTTTCAAAATCACTTGGGACGCTCAAAAGGGACACGCTCTCGATGCAGAAGGACAAATCAAAGAGGGCGACGTGACTATCGCGCTTTGTCCGCCATTCGAGATTTTTCCCGAAGATATCGCAATAACCGACATCGACAAACAGTCGTCGATTATCCACGCCAAAGTGCTTACCGAACAGGAAGTGAAAAGCATTTGGGGCAAGGATGTCAAGGGTGGCGACGTCAACGTGTTTTCCTTCGATAACGCAGACGTAGGCGGTGGTTTGGGTTATACCGCTTCAATTCCGAAAATCGTCAGCGAGAAAAAGGAAAACGCGGTCGTCGTAATAGAAAAGTACGAAAAGCCTACGAGCGATTGCCCAAACGGCAGACTCACCATAGTCGCAGGCGATACACTCATTTTCAGAGGGGATATGCCTTACCTCAACGGCGAGGACGGTCAGCGAGGATATCCGTTTGCGAAAATGACGTGCATAGACAACCTCACAAACTTCTTCGGAACATCGGTCGTCGAGAGAATCATTCCCGTTCAGCGCGCATACAACACCGTCAAGAACAGAAAACACGAGTATATGAATCGTATGGCTGTCGGGGTGTTCGCAGTCGAGGACGGCTCGGTGGACACCGATGATTTGCAAGAGGAAGGATTGCCGCCCGGGAAAGTGGTGGTTTATAGGCAGGGAAGCACGCCGCCGAGAGTGATTTCGCCAACGCACGTTCCGAGCGAGTTCTCGCAAGAGGAAGAAAAATTACTCAACGAATTTGTGATGATAAGCGGTGTGAGCGAGGTCACTACCTACTCGCAAGTGCCGTCCAACGTCGCTTCGGGCACTGCGATTTCGCTGTTGCTCGAACAGGACGACACGCGTATCGCTCTCACTGCCGACAGCCTTAGAGAGTGCATAAAAAGAATTGGTAAGCACGTTTTACGCCTCTACCGCCAATATGCGAAAGTGCCGAGAGTGAAACGTATCACGGGCGAAAACGGCGAGGTGGAAATAGCCTCGTTTTGTGCAGGAAACATCGACAGCGAGGACATCGTTTTCGATACGATCAGCGACATCGAGGACACGCTTTCGGCAAGACGCGCGATGGTGTACGACTTGCTCAAACTCGGTCTTTTTGCCGACGAGAACGGAAAACTCTCCACTTCCACGAAGTCGAGAATCTTTGAAATTTTGGGATTCGGGAACTGGGAGGACGGAAGAAACAACGACGAGATGCACCGAAAAAAAGCACTCAAAGAAAATATGGATATGCTCAAAAACGATGTGGCGTGCGACTTCTACGACGACCACGCCATTCACATTGCCGAACACGTCAGAATGTGCGTGTCCTCAAAGTGTACTCAAGATAAAGAGTTGCGCGACAGAGTGGCGGAACACATCGCAAAGCATACAGAACTTTTGGGATTTAAGGACAATGTAAACTTGCTTGAAAGCAAACTCGAAAAGGGGACAGACAATGAATGACAAACAAATTGAAAACGCAATAAAGAAAGGCATTGAAAGCAAAGGCGCAATCGAAGTTGGCGAAGAGATTGCAAACGCAATTCTCTCAAATTCGCAAAACAGCGACTTTATCGAGCAAAACACACAAGTTGAAGTGCCTGTTGCGCAAATCGAAATCAAAACTCAAACAACTAAAACCGTACCCGACAATAGCGTCGAAAGTGCGGATAAACAATGCAAAAAGCAAACTTTCGGCAAATTCAAAAACCCCGAAGAATTGCTCAAAGCGTATCAACAACTTGAAAAAGAGTTTACCAAAAAATCGCAAAAACTCTCAAAACTCGAAGCACTCGCAGACAGCGAAAGTCAAGGTTTTGACGACGAATCATTTAAGGTTGCGGCGGATAAGTTTTTTGAAAATACCCCGTCCGCAAAACCGTTTGCAAAGGATATCGCTCTCAAAATCATGGAAAAGCCCGAGCTCAAAAAGGACAACAACTGCCTTTCGGTCGCGCTTGTGCAAGTGCTTATCGACAAGTTCAGAACGCCCGAGCAACTTATGCAAGACGGACAATTTTTGAACGACTACGTGCTTTCGTCGAGCAAGGTCAAGGACGCAATCATATGCGCGTACCTCAAAGATATTCGCGACGGGCAACCGCCCGCGACTCTTTCGGGCGACGGGCTTCAATGTGTGGCACCCTCGAAAAAAATTAGAAGCATCGAAGAAGCTGGAAGAATGTTTTTGAAAAATAACGAATAAAGGAAGACAGAAATTATGGTTACAATCTCAACTGCCGATAAGGCTCTGAAAACTTTTTATCTCGGCGTACTTGCCGATCAGCTTAACGTCGGCGTAAATCCGCTCTTTGCAAAAATCGGTCAAACGTCCGCAGACGTATGGGGCAAAGAAGTCAAAAAACTCGCGCCCTACGGTATCAACGGCGGCATAGGAAGTGGTGAAGAAAACGACAACCTCCCCCAAAGCGGCTCAAATAACTATGCGCAATTCACTCTCACTCTCAAAAACCTTTTTGGCAAAATCGAACTTTCCGACAAGGCTATCCGCGCTTCCCAAAACAACGCGGGCGCGTTCGTAAACCTGCTCAACGCCGAAATGGAAGGTTTGCTCAAAGCAAGCAAATTCAACTTCGGCCGTATGCTCTACGGCGACGGAACCGGTCTTTTGGCTACTACCGTCGCAAACACAACCGGCTCGAAAAACGCAATCAACATCGATAGCGTAAAAGGTCTTATTGAGGGTATGACTATCGACGTGTACAACTCAAGCGGCGCAAAAGACACAGCGGTTTCCGGTTCGAGAATCCTTTCTATCGACAGAGTGAACAAAATCGTCACGCTCTCTCAATCCGCCTCTAATGCTATCGGTGCAGGCTACTCCGTCTACGTTCAAGGCTCGAAGGGCAACGAAATAACGGGCCTAGAAGCAATCTTCGGAAGCAGCGAGTATATCTACGGACTTAAAAGAAGCGATTATTCCTTCCTCAAGCCATACACCAAAACGATTGCTAAAACCGTCAGCGTGAGCGCAATTCAAGACGCTATCGACGCTGTGGAAGAAACATCGGGCGGCGCAATCGACTTTATCGTTGCTTCCTACAAAATGAGAAAACAATACGTCGATGCTCTTTGCAAAAACCGCACGAATATCGACTACCTCACTCTCGACGGCGGCTACAAGGCGTTGTCTTATTCGGGTATTCCGTTCGTTGCGGACAGATTCGTCGCGGACAACGATATGTACTTGCTCAACAGCAGCGACTTCAAGCTCCATCAACTCTGCGACTGGCGTTGGCTCGAAGGCGAGGGTGGCACGGTGCTCCATCAAGTCGCAGGCAAGGCTTGCTATAGCGCAACTCTCGTAAAATACGCCGACTTGCTCTGTGAAAGACCTATGGGGCAGGCAAAACTCACATTTACGGGCACGGATACCGAATACTGCTACGTCACGTTCGACTCAACCGGCGGTACGACCGTTCCTACGCAAATGGTTGTGCCGGGCGGCACTGCAGTCGTTCCCGCTTCTCCGTCTAAGACGGGCAAGTCTTTCGACTGCTGGAATCTCAACGGCGTCGAATATAACTTCTCAACGCCGGTCAACAGCGACATCACGCTTGTCGCGTCGTGGGTCTGATATGGAACTTAAAAAGATCTCACACGATCTGTTCTGTATTGCCAAAAGACTGAAAAGTATCGACAAAAGATACGAACTGTTCTTTAATCGCAAGAAAAACAGCTACGAAATCTACGCTAACGGGGCAATGCAAATGGCATTGCCCTTCGAGCGGCTCGATGCGCGCACCTTGATGTACGCAAGAAAGACTCGCCTCGAAAACCTCGAAAAAATCATTGCGGAAATCGAGGAAGAAAACGCGCGACTCGAAATTCAAAAAACACTAGAAGCGCGCGATAAAATTCTCGCCGCAGAGGAAGGATAATATGAAAATCAAAGACGTTGTCGGCGAGTGCCTCGTCAAAACGGGACAAACCGACTTTTCCAACAACCAAACTCTCGACACGGAGCAAACCGAACTCAAAGACAAACTCGTTGCCGCCATAAATATCGCGTATAGACACATCGTGAGCGAATATTTTCTCCTCGTTAAGACAGAAACCGTCAAGGTGACGAACGGAAAAATCGCCGCTTCGTCGCTGTATAAAAAAATCCTGTACCCTATAAAAATCGTGCAAAACGACGAGAAAATAAGTTTCTATTCGGGGGCGGACTGCGTGTTTTGCGACGTAGAGGGCGACGTCAAACTCACATATGCTTATATGCCGTCAGACGATTTGACTTTTGAAAGCGAGATAAACGATATGCGCCTCACAAGAAGCGTGCTCGCAAACGGGGCGCTCGCCGAATACTACTTCCAAAACAAGATGTTCGATCTCGCAAAGAGTTTCGATTCCGATTTCAGAAACCAAATCGGTGCGCTCAGGTACAGAGGCAAAAACATTCTCGTCAAGGCGAGGAGGTGGCAGGCGTGAAAAACGTGAAAACGTATAGAAAAAGAATTAAAGTCGGATTTAAGGGACTTGCAAATTCCGTCGACGAATCTATTGCGGGGTTCGAATACGCCGTAAACTGCAAAAACTTCGCTTTTGAAAAGGGAGTGATAAACGGCGCAATCGGAATCGATACCGCAGGCGGTCACTTCAATACGAACATCTACTGTGACACGCACACCTATCCAACGTTCGATGCCGATAAGGAAATCAACATGGCGTTCTATTTCCGTAGAAAAAACCCCGATACAGGTGCGCTCGACGACAGAATCGTGTGCGTGCTCTCCGACGGCACAGTGTGGAATACCAAAATATTTGCGCTCGACACTTGGCACCAATTTGAAAACATCGTAATCCCAAACGGCTCGGATGCGGTGAACTACAACTATAAGAGCGAGGACGTGCTTCTCGTCACCGCAGAAAATCTAGGTATGTTTGTCGTAAGACCGGACAGGGTGACCTACCTCGACAAAGCGCCGAAGTTTACCTCCATCACAGTGCATAACGAAAGAGTGTTCGGCACACTGAACGAAAAGAAAAATCAAGTGTGGTTTTCCGACGACTTCGACCCGAACAACTGGACGATTTCCTCGACTGAAGCAGGCTATATAGATTTTTCCGACGAACTCGGCAACGCAATAAAAGTCGTGTCCTTTTTGAATTTCCTTTTCGTGTTCCGTGACTACGGAATCATGCGCTTGACCGCATACGGCGATCAAAACGATTTTATTATGAAAAAGGTGTTTACAGATACGGGACGTATATATAAAGACTCGATTGTGTTGTGCGGCGACAAAATTATGTTCTGCGCGGAGGACGGCGTTTATGCCTTCGACGGCTACGAAGCCGTGAAAGTCGGAAAGGAATTCCCAAAAATCGTCGACAAGAGAACGGTGTGCGCGGGTTACCTCGAAAACAAGTATTACCTCGCCTGCAGACTCGCTCAGCCCGGGGATTTGACAAACGACTCGGTGATTAGATTCGACACCGAAACGAAGGATATTTCGGTGCTTTCCGACGTGAAAGTGGCGGGATTCTGTTGCCTCAAATCCACAAAGGACGCTGCGCTACTTTGCTATTTCTCAGGCGACAACAAGAACAAACTCGGTATGATGAGCGAGAGCGGAAAAGTGTTCGATAAAGTCACGGCAAAAACCTATGAAAGTCCCGAAAACACGCTCGGTTCGCCGTACTACAAAACCATACGGGGCGCATCGGTGTTTACAAAATATCCGATTACACTCAAAGTGATTCTCGACGGGAAAGAACACAAATTCAATATAGCGGCAAAGGATACGCAACAGTATATCCCTATCGAAAAGTGCGGAATCAGAGCCAAGTTCAAAATCGAAGCGCAGACGGCACACGCATATGTTTCGCCTATATCGGTGGACGTTGACGTGGAAAGGAGAGTGTTATGAACTTCAACGAAATAGTTTCTTCAGTAGAGGAACTCACTATAAAAATCGCGGCTCTTGAAAAGACCGCGTCAAATCTTAAAACAGTTGCGGACAGCCTCACATCGAGAGTCGCCGCGCTTGAAAATAAAGAAGCATAGGAGGCTTTTATGTCATCATTGTGGGACGAAATTAAGGACTTGTTCAAAACGGATACGCAACTCGAACAAGAAAGACAGGAAAAAATCAATTCCGCTCTCGAAAAGGAAGCGAACGTTTCAAAAAAACTCGCCGAACTCGAAAAACAGTATAAGGATTCTTTGCCAAAAGACGAGGAAATCGACTTCGACAAACTGTTTCCGACCGAATCGGGCCTAAAAGAAATCGAGTATACCCCAGAAAGCGACGAGAGTATCGCAAAAAGAGCGCAGAGCGCAATCGACACCGAAAAGAAAAAGGCGCAAACAAAAATCAAGGATATGTACTCGGACGCCGTTGCCGCGCTCGACGAGGATAAAGTTTCCGCGCGCCAAACGCTCTCGAACAGTTACTCCAACCTCGCAAAACTGTACGACGAACTTAAAGAAAAGGCAAACGACGACTCTATAAAGAGGGGTATGGCAAGAAGCAGCGTCGCTACAAACAGATTAGACGCCCTCGATCAAAGCCACGTTCAGTCCGCAACCGAAGCAGAAAAGGCGTATATCGGCGCGGTCGCAAAAATCGACGCGGAAATATCCAAACTTCAAAGAGATAAGGACAGCGCACTCGAACAACTCGACCTCAAATCCGCTTCCGACCTCGAAGAATCCATCGCAAAACTCAAAAGCGAACGCAACGCGCAAGTCGAAGAATACGAAAAATATAACAACGATATTCGCAAAAAGAACGAGAGTTTTCAAGAGGACCGCCAAAAGAAAATCGACGCGTATATTGCCGACGCAAAGGCGAAAAAAGAAGAGGAGGAGAAGGCTCTGCAAGAGTACGAAAGCAAGTACGGCTACAGCGGCGAAAAACTCGAAAACTACACCGAAAGATACCGTATTGCATACGATTTTTACAGCGCGCTTTCACCCGATATTGCCGTAGACGCGCTCAAAGCGTCGCCGAATATGAAATACTATCTCGGCAACCTCTACGACAAATTGTTGTCCTCTTTGCAAAGCAAAAAGAACGATCAAAAATACTACTTCTAAAAAAAATGCGAGAGCAAATTTTGCTCTCGCAATTTTTTTGTGATTAGTAGCGGTTTTTTATGGTCGGTTGCTCAAAACGTGCTTATTCGAAACTCACTTTGTCGATGAGGTCGGCGTATGCCTTGACGTAGATTTCGAAAATTGCTTTCAATGCTTCGAGAGTGAGACGTTCGTTGGGTTGGTGGATTATCATTTCGCCGTAACCTTTCATTTCAGGACCGAACGCAACGCAGTTGTCAAACTCTCTCGCATACGTTCCGCCGGGGGTGCATACGGGCTTGGATTCGATGTCGCCCGTCACTTCGCGATAGGCATTGTAAAGCACCTGTATCATATCCGAGTCGGGGTCGATTTTGAAACCCTCGGATTCGCTCAAAAGAACAACTTTTGCACAAACTTCGTTTTTAAGCGTAGATTTTATGCTGTTAAACATCGTTTTTGTGTCGATTGAGAAGGGAAGACGCGAATTGATTTTTATCGAGAACTTGCCGTTTTCATAGTGGCAAAGTCCGACGTTGACGGCGATTTTGCCGTACTCGTCCTCGGCAAAGCAACCGAGTTTTTCACCGTGTACGCAGGTTGAAATATAGGTGTTATATATACGAACGAAATCGTTGTTGATAGCACCGTCGAGCGCGGCAATTGCATACGATATCGCGTTTACGCCGAGTTGGGGAACAGAGCCGTGCGCCGCCTTTCCGTGTACGGTTAAACGTATCTCGTCGCCGTCAACTGTGCACTCGTGTTCGATGTCGTTTTTGCTCAATGCGTCGCATATTTTTTGCGCCACGCCGACAGGATTTTCATCGTTTGCGTTGACCGTAAGCGTGCATATGTCGGGAACTGCGTTTATCACGATTCCGCCGTCGAGTGATACGAGTTTCGCACCTTTTCCGTCCGTCGATTCGCCCTTTATCTCTATGCCGTTTATGGTCTTTTCAGCGAATATCACGGGGAACTCGGAATCGGGGGATACGCCGTACGAAATGGGTTCTTCCACTTCGAGATAATGCTGCATACAAAGCGAGCCTGTTTCTTCGTTACACCCGAATATCACGCGCACGCGCTTGTTGAATTTGAATCCGTCGTCCACCAACGCTTTTATTGCATAGAGGGATATAATCGCAGGCCCTTTGTCGTCTATTGTGCCTCTGCCCCAAATCGCTCCTTCTTCGAGCGCGCCCGAATAGGGCGGATACTTCCAACCGTCGCCTTCGGGTACGACGTCGAGATGCCCGACTATGCCGACAAGTTCCTTACCTTCGCCGATTTCGGCATAGCCGCAATATCCGTCCAAATTCACCGTACGGAAGCCGAGTTGCTTTGCAACGGAAAGAACGTACTCAAGACAGTCCTTGTTGCCTTGTCCGAACGGTCCGCCGAGTACGGGCTCATCAAGCACGGTCTTTATGCGCACGGCGTTTTGAATGGTCTGTATCATTTGAGGATAATATTTTTCGAGATCCATATTTGCCTCCAAAATTTTATGTGCAAATTATACCACTTGCACTCCCACGCACGCAAGAGTAAAACTATTAGTTTTATTAGATTACAATTTTGTTTTTAGTAATGCACGTCTTGCGGCGTGCTTCCGTTGCGCTCCGTTTGTACTCAACGCAAACACACTTTGTGTTATGTTTCATTTATTTTACCACATGATTTATGCGAGCATAAAGTGCGGTAAAATAAATGAAACACCCTCACAAGTGAGGGTGTTTGCGTTGGCAGGAGCTATAGGAATCGAACCTACACAGTGGGAGTCAGAGGCCCAAGTGCTACCACTACACCAAGCTCCATCGCGAACGTTATTATATATCACCGCTCCAAGTTTTGCAATCGATTTTGGATAGCACTACAAAAAAATAATGGCGAAAAACATAATTTTTAATATAAATGACTTGTTTTTGTTGCAAAAATGCGCAAATTGATGTATATTGCAAAAAGCAGTCAAAGTTGATTGTATATACTTATCGGGGTGTAGCGCAGTTTGGTTTGCGATGAGATAAGCGAATTGAATGAGTACACTTCAAGAACAAGGATATATCACTGAACCTGTTGTAGAAAACGCAAGACCTGACGGAAATGCGCGACGCGCTCCCAAACGCGCCACGGCAGATTGAAACAAAACACATACTTATCGGGGTGTAGCGCAGTTTGGTAGCGCGTACGGTTCGGGACCGTAAGGCCGCGAGTTCAAGTCTCGCCACTCCGACCAAACAAAAGACACGGACAATGATGTCCGTGTCTTTTTTGTCTACGGGTGAATTATACTTTCAAGTGCAACACCTGCAAAAATAAAAAACAGTTCATACGA